>NZ_JAUOPW010000012.1:0-101948 GCF_030547795.1 Colwellia sp. 5_MG-2023
GCTTTCATAATATATTGGCTCCCGTAACCAATTTCGCTTAAGTAAAACTAAGCTCGTCAGTTCGCTTTCATAATATACCGGCTCCCGTAACCAATTTCGCTTAAGTAAAACTAAGCTCGTCAGTTCGCTTTCATAATATACCGGCTCCCGTAACCAATTTCACTTAAGTAAAAACTAAGCTCGTCAGTTCGCTTTCATGATATACCGGCTCCCGCAACCAATTTCACTTAAATAAAAACTAAGCTCGTCAGTTCGCTTTCATAATATATAAATCTCTAAACCAATTCAAAAATATCTAAGTCACTCTAATTTAAAGCTTTATAGAAAAATATAAAATAAGTATTAATATACCTATTTAGGTTTTATTTATTGATTTTTTTATTGTCCTACGGGCGATTTGAAAAACAAACAATAAATATTAAAATATCATTGACAATGTTAGTGATAATCATTACTGTTTTCACCAGTGCTTATGAAGTGAATGCTCTCCACTAAATAAGTTACAGCAAGTATGGAGCTCAGTGATTATGATTCAGGACCATAATCACTGAGTGACTACTTACTTATTAGTAACTACTTATGTGGTAGCTAAGTTACGCAGTACATAATGCAATATGCCACCGTGTTGGTAATAACTAAATTCGTTTGGTGTATCAATTCGAATTTTCGCTTCAAATGAACGCTGATTGCCATCCTCATTTGTGACAAATACGGTTACTGTTTTTTGTCCTATTTTCACCGCTGGAATACTAAATTTTTCTTCACCTGTGATATTTAATGAATCAGCACTATCATCAGACATAAATTGCAATGGTAATATGCCCATGCCAACTAAGTTTGAACGATGAATACGTTCATAGCTTTGTGCAATAACTGCTTTTACGCCTAATAATGCAGGTCCTTTTGCAGCCCAATCACGTGAGCTACCTGTACCGTATTCTTTACCGGCTAATACAATTGAAGCAATCTTCTGCTGTTGATATTGCATAGCAGCATCGAATACACTCATTTTTGCACCTGATGGCATCATTCTAGTCCAACAACCTTCGGTGCCCGGAGCTAACAAATTACGTAAACGCACATTAGCAAAGGTACCTCGCATCATTACCTCATGATTACCGCGCCTAGAGCCATAAGAATTAAAATCTTTGACCGACACGCCTTCCTGTTTTAAATACTCAGCTGCGGGACTATCTAGCGCAATTGAACCTGCGGGTGAAATATGATCTGTGGTGACACTGTCGCCCAGTTTTAACAAACATCGAGCATTTTCAATCGATTTAATTTCCGGTATTTGGGCACTAATATTATCAAAAAATGGCGGTAATTTTACGTAAGTAGAATCAGGCCAATCATATTTTTGGCTTTGGACGACCTCCATATTTTGCCAGTCTTTATTACCGTTATAAATATCAGCATAACGGGAAGTAAACATCGAACTGTCAATAACGTTTTTGATAACTTCTTTAATTTCATGATTATCTGGCCATATGTCATGCAAATAAACGGGGTTGCCTGAGTCATCATCACCCAAAGAATCAGTGGTAATATCTATTTTCATATTACCTGCTAATGCATAGGCAACCACTAAAGGAGGTGAGGCTAGATAGTTAGCTTGTATTTCAGGATGAATACGTCCTTCAAAGTTGCGATTACCTGATAACACAGAAGTCACCGACAAATCGCCTTGATGAATTGCTTCACTAATTTCTAGGGGCAAAGGACCTGAATTACCAATGCATGTGGTACAGCCATACCCCACAAGTTGAAAACCAAGGGCATCTAAGTCTTCATTTAAACCAGACTTATGGAGATAGTCTGTGACAACTTGAGAGCCTGGCGCTAAGCTCGTTTTTACCCAAGGTTTAACGGTTAATCCACGCTGCCTAGCATTTCTGGCTAATAAACCCGCGGCAATTAATACCGATGGATTCGAGGTATTAGTACAGCTGGTAATCGCTGCAATCACTACCGAACCGTGTTTCAATATAAACTCTTCATCACCATACTTGCAGGGGATACCAGGATCTTCGTCACTTGCTGGTAATAACACTGAAGGTTGGCCGCCTTCACTTTCAAAGCCACTTTCATCTTTGTTTGAACTGGTTTTTTGTACGCCATGTTGTAATGTTAACCAGTCTTGATAGGCCGTACCAGCGTGGTCTAGTGAAATTCTATCTTGTGGGCGCTTTGGACCGGCAATTGAAGGCACCACCGTTTCTAATTGCAGGGATAATCGACTGTTATACACCGCATTATCTTGAGACTCAGTACCCCACATCCCCATTGTTTTTAAATATAGCTTTATGCGCTCAATATGTTCGCTGTCACGTCCTGTTAATTGCAAATAGTCGATGGTTTGATTATCGATAGGAAAAATACCGCAAGTAGCCCCGTATTCTGGTGCCATATTGGCAATAGTTGCTCTATCGGCTAAGGTCAGTTCATTTACTCCGGAGCCAAAAAATTCAACAAATTTACCCACTACACCGGCAGCACGCAATTGTTCGGTTACTGTCAATACTAAGTCAGTAGCGGTAGTACCCGAAGGTAGCTTACCTTTTAATTCAAAACCGACTATTTCTGGTAATAACATAGTAACCGGTTGGCCTAACATCGCCGCTTCAGCTTCTATGCCGCCAACCCCCCAGCCTAAAACGCCTAGGCCGTTAATCATGGTGGTATGAGAGTCGGTGCCAACTAAAGTATCAGGATACAGTAAATTATTTTCATCTATTTTTTTAAAAACAACTCGCGCCAAATATTCGAGATTAACCTGATGGACTATGCCACGACCTGGAGGTACTACTTTAAAATTATCGAAACTTTGCTGACCCCAGCGTAAAAACTGATAGCGTTCTTTATTACGTTGAAACTCAATGGCAGTGTTTTGTTCCATGGCATCGGCTTTACCGAAGACATCGACCATCACTGAATGATCAATAACCAACTCGACAGGGTTTAATGGATTTATTTTGTCTGCTGAGCCGCCCATTTTTACGATGGCATCACGCATAGCTGCTAAATCAACTACGGCAGGAACCCCAGTGAAATCTTGTAAAACTACACGAGAAGGCACAAAGGAAATTTCAGTATCCTGCCAGTTATCTACATCCCACTTGGCTAAAGTTTCAATATCACCTTGCTGTACAAAATCATGTTCGGCATGTCGTAATAAATTTTCTAGCAGAATTTTTGCTGCGAAAGGTAAACGTGAAATATCATATTTTTCTGCCAAACTGTCAAAACTATAGTAGTGGTAAGTTTCACCATTAATTTCAAGTGGCTTCAAAGATTGTATTGATTTGGTCATTAATCGTTACCTCCATTAAAAAGTGTCTTTATAGATCACATTAAAGCTTAGTAAATCTACATTAACATACAAGAGTATTTGTTGCCTGTTAGTGAACAACTGCTTTAAATATATACTCGTGCTTTAGTTATATACTCGTTTTAGAAAGCCTTAGCGATTCATAACTAAATTCACTTTGTTATTGGGTATCTAACATAGCACCGAGTTGGAAAGAAATTTAATAAATTATATGGTGTAAAGGGAATATTTAAAAACTAACAATAAAAAGCAAGTTGACTACACAGCAGATAGGCGCTGTAAATCAGCTAAAAGTGTTTTTACCTTGATTTAAATGAAGTTTAGCTTGAGTAACAGCCTCCAAAATATTTTATAAATTATCAAAACTGTCACTAACGCACCGAGTATCACTATTGCCAAGTTGGCTTATCAGCTAAATAAACCTATTTTAGAGGTGGCTATGACTGAAAGATATTTTTCACAAGAGAAATTAAAGCAACTGCTTAACTCTCACCAATTAACGGGGAAAATGAAGTTATGAGTTGGTATCAGGAAGGGTGATCGGCTGGGATCAGTGTGTTGATTCACCCTGTTGCAATATTGTCACCTTTGCAGTGAGATTTAGGTAAAATAATGCTCCAAATCTTGATAGCCTTGCTTAATATGCTCAATAAGTAAGGTTAGCTTTTCAGGTTTATATCGCGTGTAGGGATAAACAGCAAAAACCCCTAGCGAACGTGCCTTATAATCGCTCAGCACATTGACCAATAAACCTGCTTGTAAGTCTTCATAAACACTACATTTAGGCACATAAATAATCCCAATATCATTCATAGCTGCTTTTTTTAAAGAATAAGCATTATTTGAAGACATACAGCCTCTTACTAATATTGATTTTTGCTCGCCATTGTCATCAAAGCGCCACTCATTACTACCATTTGCTTGTAGATCGTAGCAAAGACAGTTATGGCGTTTCAGATCATCAATTGTATTTAATGCTTTATTCGCTTTTAAATACTCGGGTGAAGCACAGACAATCCAATTAGATTCCAATAAAGGCACAGCTATAAGGGAAGAATCCTCTAGTACAGCTGTTCTTATAGCTAAATCAACACCTTCTTCAACTAAGTCGATAAGCTTATTTTCAAGTCGTAATTCAATGGTGATTTTAGGGTAGGTTTTGCAAAAACTTGATACTAACTCTGCCAGTAATAACTCACCTGAAATGGTCGGTACAGACATTGTAATATGACCAGAAATGTCTTTAGATAACTCGTTAACCGCGGTAAAAGCATCATTTGCTTGCTGGTTAATACCTTTTGCATGTTTATAAAGTAATTTACCTGCGTCAGTAAGACTAAGCTTTCGAGTGGTTCTATAAAGTAGCTGTGTATTTAACTGTTTTTCTAGTGCCGATATTTTTTTACTAACAACGGTTTTGGACAAACCTGTTTTTTGAGCTGCCAGGCTAAAAGACTTCTCTTCTACTACTACAGCAAAAATTGCTAACTCAGATGCACCGTTCATATCAAACTCATTATGTTTAAAATGGAAATAGTTTATTTTTCTATTGCGAATATACAGGTAAATACCAACAGAGTATATTGCTCATATAGGAGAAACGACGTAGGGTATTATAAATAATAATACTTTTGTCTGTGTTTCATACTAAATTGTTCAAGTAGATGGATATTGAATCTATATCCAAATTACCTTCGTAGAATAAGGGCGGATAAATGTCTGACAAAAATAATTATACTGACGCTAATCAATCTAATACGATTGAATGTTTAAATATTTCCGAGAAGAGAGTCGGACTATTTGTTACCTGTTTGGTAAATACAATGCGTCCTTCAGTAGGTTTTGCTTCCATCACTTTGCTTGAGCAAGCAGGTTGTACTGTTGAAGTTCCAGCAGCTCAATCTTGCTGTGGACAACCCGCATTTAATTCAGGTGACGATGAAGGTACTCGTCAAATCGCTTATCAAGTTATAGAACAGTTTGAAGAATTTGATTATGTTATTTTACCTTCGGGTTCATGTGCTTCAATGATCAAAAAGAACTTTATAGAAGTATTTAAAGAACAACCCGGTTGGCAAGCAAGAGCTCAACATTTAGCTGACAGAACTCATGAACTACTCTCATTTTTAGTTGATGTATGTAATTTCAAACCGAAAGGTGTTGAACTTGATGGGACATTCACTTATCACGATAGTTGCTCTGGTTACCGTTCTCTTAATGTTTACGAGCAACCAAGAGAAATGCTTTCTACCGTTAAAGGTTTAGAGCATAAACCATTGAATGGTCATTCTGAATGCTGTGGTTTTGGTGGAACATTTTGTGTTAAATATTCAGACATATCTAACGCCATTGTTAGCGAAAAAGTAGAGAATGTTGTTGCTGCTGACGCTGATTATTTACTTGGTGGCGATATGGGATGTTTAATGAACATCGCTGGAAAGCTTAATCGAGAAGGTAATCAAAAAATTACAGCATTGCATACCGCTGAAGTTTTGGCGGGTTTAGCACCAAAGATTATAGGGGCTAACGATGCAAGCTAATAAACCTGAAAATTTTACTCAAAATGTTACTGATGCTTTAGCGCAACCTGATTTAAAAATGATCATCAGGCGTACAACCGACAAAGCTGAAGCAAAACGTAGTGATGCCATTGCAAACTTTCCTGAATTTGAAAAAGCACGAGCACAAGGTCAAAAAGTTAAAGACCATACCATTAAGCATATGGATCATTATTTGGCTGAATTTGAAAAAAATGCTTTAGCTCAAGGTACTATTGTTCATTGGGCGAGTACTGCTGAAGAAGCTTCAAAAATTGTGTTAGATATCTGCCGTGAACACAAAGCTAAAAAAGTAACTCGTAGTAAATCTATGTTGGGCGAAGAAATAGGCTTAACACACGCTTTTGATAATTCAGATATGGAGCGCATTGAAACCGATCTTGCCGAACATATTATTCAGCTGGCGGGTGATCCACCATCGCATATCATTTGGCCTGCTATGCATAGAAGCAGGGAAGACGTTGTTAAACTTTTTAGGGAGTTTCATAGCGATCCAACTTATTCAGAAGAAATTACTGATCTGGTAAGAAGTGCACGTAGGGATCTGCGCACTAAGTTTTTAACATCTGATATTGGCATTAGTGGCTCTAATTTCTTACTTGCCGACAGTGGCTCTTCTTGTACAGTAACCAATGAAGGTAATGCTGAGCTAACAATTACTCCACCTAAAGTACACATAGTTACTGCAGGTATTGAGAAGCTTGTACCATCAATGGCACATGCAATCCCTTTATTACGTTTGTTAACACGCTCTGCTACTGGCGCAGATATCACGCAATATATAACTTTTCATAACGGCCCCAAAAGAAAGAACGATGCTGACGGACCTGAAGAATGTCACATTGTTTTAGTCGATAACGGTCGAACAAAAATGCTCGCTGAAGGTATGGAAGAAATGCTGCGCTGTATTCGTTGTGGAGCTTGTATGAATCATTGTGTGGTATATAAACATATTGGCGGACATGCTTATGGCTCTGTATATCCTGGGCCTATGGGCTCGGTACTTACGCCTCATTTACAAAGCCTTGAAGTCGCTAATAAACAAACTCATGCTTGTACCATGAACGGGCGTTGTGAAGATGTTTGCCCTGTTAATATTCCTCTTCCTAAATTATTACGCTCGCTGCGTGCGCAATCGTGGCAGAAAAAGTATGAGCCACAGACCAATCGCTTTGTTGTTAAGTTTTTTGGCCAATTAGCTAAAAGACCTCAATTGTTTCAGTTGTTCTCGTCATGTAGCGTTATATTTATGAAAATATTTAGTCGTAATGGCTGGATCAAGTTTATGCCTTTTACTTCTGGATGGACGAAAAATCGCGACTTAATAGAGCCAGAAACAACAACATTTATGCATCAATATAAAAAAATGAAAAAATTTAAAAGTGATGGAGCGTAAATAATGAATAAACACATAAGCGATATGAGCAGAGAAAAAATATTTAATGCTATTAAAAGTGCAAAACCAACTATCACTGCCGATGCTAAAACTATTGAAGATGAAGCACTTGAGCTTTTAAAAGAGAGTGAATTTGCGCGTCCTCAATTAATGTGTGCAGACGCAACTGAAGCATTAATGTTAAGAATTGATGCGGGTTTAGTTATAGGAACAACCTGCGAGAAAATTTCGACCCTTGATATGTTACCTCATTCGGTAAAGCAGTTTTTTGACAGAAACTCTTTACCGCCTGAACTTAAAGTCCAGAGTGTTGAACCATTAAATAAATTAAACTGGCAGGGTATAACAACAGATATCGATATTGTAAACGATAACACTGTGGGTTTATGTTGGGCGGAATATGGTGTTGCTGAAACCGGTTCGTTTGTTGCACATTCGGGTCCTGAAATGCCTATTTTACTTAACTTCCTTCCGTTGTATTTGATTGCCGTTATACCTAAGTCAAAAATACTTCACTACATGGATGACTACGCGCTTATCGCAAATGAAATGGCTAAGAAAAAACAAACGCCACGAAATATGTGTTTAATATCAGGGGTTAGTGGCACAACGGATATTGAAGGTGTATTAGTTAAAGGTGCTCACGGACCTGAAGTTTTACATATTATTATTGTTGAAGACGAATAACGTCAGATTGAATAATGTGAGTTATTATTTTTTGTCGGCTACCTCATTTATTCTTATTAAAAATAAGTCAGTTATTAATATTTGAGGATAAAAATATTTAGGCAAAGGGAGGCGATAAATATTATAACTTATGAGGTAAGAGAAAGAATATTTATAGTTGCAGCTTGATTATTGTACTGTAGTGGCTGGTTAGGTATAAATAGTGATAAAGCTTAATGAGCTGGCCGAAAAGAAAGGATGTTGAACTATTTAATAAATCTTATTATTTAATACTCATATAAAATTTTAGCACAATTTATCAATATGATATCTCAACATTGGTAACTTAATAAGTAAGAGTTAGAGCACGTTTTTTCCGAACATTAAGCCGTATAATAAAAAAATTATTACGAAGTTAATTTAATAAATAAGTAAGCTTTTTAAGGTAAATATAAATTTTGAATATTAAAAATGTAGTAACTATTTTATTTGTGTTTTCTCTGTTTATTGCTTCCGCACAGTCAGCAGTAATAAGTGGACATGATTTTCAAAAGAAAGCACCTATATCAAATCAAACCTGTACTTCCTGTCATGCTCAGTCTGAACAAGAATGGACACATTCAGATCATGCTAAAGCCATGTCGATTGCAGATAGCACGACAGTAATCGCTGACTTTTCAGGTGTAAATGTTGAACATTATGGTCAGAAAGCTCACTTCTTCATTAAAGACAATAGCTATCAAGTTACTGTTTCTTATGATGATAACGTGGATACTTATCCAATAAAATATACTTTTGGCTATACACCATTGCAGCAATATTTAGTTGAAACTGAGCCAGGGAGATTGCAAGTACTTCCATTTGCTTGGGATGCTAGAAGTAAAGAAGAAGGTGGACAGCGTTGGTATCACAACTATAGTCATGAAGAAATACGTCCAGAAGACAGACTACATTGGCGACAGCCATTACAAAATTGGAACGGCATGTGCGCAGATTGTCATTCTGATGGACTGGTTAGAAACTATAATGGTCAAGATAATACCTTTAAAACTGAATTTGATAATATCAATGTAGGTTGTTTATCTTGTCATGGGGATATGACAGACCATATGAAAACACCAAAGCAAGCGGAAGTACGTGCTAGCGTTACATCTATCAATCATCCTACAGGTCGATGGTTACGAAGCATCGGCGATAAAACAGCTCATTGGGAAGGTGGTGAACGTAATAACGATTTTATGGATAACTGTTTTGCATGTCATTCACTTAGAGCCCCATTAACCGACGGCTTTAAAGCAAATACACCTTTTTTAGATCAATTTACACCTAATTTTACCGCTAGCCCTAACTATTATGCTGATGGCCAAATTAAAGAAGAAGTTTATGTTTATGGTTCTTTCTTGCAAAGCAAAATGTATAAAGAGGGGGTTAACTGTTTAGATTGCCATGATAAACATACGATGAAACTAAAAGTTGAAGGCAATGGCTTATGTTTACAATGTCATGGCGCTGAAGTTTATAACGTTAAAAAACATCATCAACATAATGAAAACTCTACAGGTGCTCAATGTGTAAATTGTCATATGCCTGAAAACACTTATATGGGTGTAGATGATAGACGTGATCATAGCTTCAAAATACCTCGTCCATATTTATCTGAAACCTTCGATACGCCAAATGCTTGTGTACAATGCCATGAAGAGAAGTCTAATGAATGGGCAAGTGCTACTTTAGAAAAATGGCATGGTAAGCCTAAAGCTATTCTTTCAAGTAAGCACTTATTGATGTTATTAAATAGCGGTCAAGGTATTTCATTACAACAGCATTTATCTATTATGGCAGATGAACAACTTGATATTATGAGTCGAGCTACTGCTATTCAATTACTAAGTTACACCACAACTACAATTAGTGTAGCTGAGTTGGCTCCGTACTTATCTCATGATGAAGCATTAATAAGATTGAGTGCCGCAAGTGTAGCAACTTTATTGCCATCACAGGACAGAGTTAATCAACTCAGCCCTTTACTTGAAGATAAATATAAATCGGTAAGAATTGCTACTGCACGTAGTTTATTATCAGGCGATGTACTTTTTCTCAATCAAACTCTTTTTGATAAAGCATTTAAAGAATTAATTATTTTTAATGATGTTAATAGTTGGCGTGGTGAAGGTATGGCGAATAAAGGCATATTAGCTCTTGAGATGAATAGAAAAACAGCAGCTGAAGAGGCCTTCAAAAAGGCAATTAAAATAGAGCCTTATTTTGAAACGGGTTATATTAATTTAGCTGATATATATCGCTCTCAGCAGAAGTCATTTCAGGTAGCATCGGTACTGTCAAAAGGTATTAAACTCAATCCTAAGTCAGCTGCTTTGCATTATTCTTATGGGTTACACTTTGTTCGCCAAAAACGCTTAGATAAAGGGTTACCTTTGTTTAAAAAATCTATGCAGCTTATGCCAAGTAACCCTGAGTATGCTTATACATATGTGCTTGCATTAGATGGAGCAGGGCAAAGTCAGGATGCTTTAGATAAACTAAAGGCGTTAATTCCAAATTACCAAAATAATACCCAGCTTAAAGAATTAGGCTTGTATCTATCACAGAAGCTTAATTCGAGAGCCGATTATAATTGGTTTATAAATAATTAATAATCACCTATATTTATCAGGTATAGCACTGGTAATTTGTAGCCATAAGACTATGCTTGAATTTCATTCTTGAATTATTTAATGGAGTACGACTTATGGGATCTGATAATACCGATAGAAATAAACCAGGGATAGCCAATTTTGCGGCCTTAAAAACCGCTATAGTCAATGGTGAAGATCAATTAGTAAGGGAATTGCTATCACACGAACCTATGCTCGATATTGAAAAAAGCTACCTTATTGATTTAGCTCAATTAAATAAAAATCATACAATTATTAAATTACTTGAAAACATTAGCGTGAAGAAATAGGCTATTATTCTCATTATTAACGATGTAGGTTATATAACAACATTACTTTAATAATTCCACCGTCTAAATAAACCGTTATTAATCATTAAAATAAACCACTTAAGCTTTAATGGATTTAATTGGTTTCAGATCATAAATTAACTATTTATTGATAATTCAATGTAAACATACTCCGTAGGAGGATGTATAGTTTCAAATTACTTTATATGATGCTGTTATTATCTTTAGTATTAAATGAGAGATTTTTACTAGGGTGAATACACAACTTCAGTTATGATCTTTTTAATTAACTTACTATAAATATTTGAGGTATTAATGTTAGGTACAGCTTGTTCAGCATCAGCTACAAAAGTAATGATGTTAGGTTGCGGAGAATTAGGTAAAGAAGTTGTTATTGAATTACAACGCTTGGGTGTTGAAGTTATTGGTGTTGACCGCTATGCCAATGCACCTGGTATGCAGGTAGCTCATAGAAGTTATGTTATTAACATGCTTGATGGTACAGAATTGCGTGCTTTAGTAGAGAAAGAACGTCCTCATTTTATTGTTCCTGAGATTGAAGCGATTGCTACAGACACGTTAGCTGAACTTGAGCAAGAAGGGTTCAATGTTGTGCCAAGTGCTAGAGCAACACAATTAACAATGAACAGAGAAGGTATTCGATGTTTAGCTGCTGAAACGTTAGGGTTAGCTACTTCAGCATATATATTTGCTGCTACGTATGAAGAGTTTACTGCCGGTATTGAAAAAATAGGAATACCGTGTGTTGTTAAGCCTATTATGAGTTCGTCGGGTAAAGGCCAATCACTGATTCGTTCAAATGATGATATTGAAACTGCTTGGAAATATGCACAAGAAGGCGGTCGTGCAGGTAAAGGAAAAGTTATCATCGAGGGTTTTGTTGATTTTGATTATGAAATAACGCTATTAACGATTAATGCTAAAGATGGCATACATTATTGTGCTCCGATTGGTCATCGACAAGAAGACGGTGATTATCGAGAGTCATGGCAGCCAGCACTTATGTCTGCTGTGGCTATTGAAAAAGCACAACAAATGGCTAAGAGTGTAGTTGAAGCTCTAGGTGGTCGCGGTTTATTTGGTGTTGAGCTTTTTATTAAAGGTGATGATGTTATTTTTAGTGAAGTATCACCACGCCCACATGATACTGGATTAGTCACTCTTATTTCACAAGATTTATCTGAGTTTGCTTTGCATGCTCGTGCGATTTTAGGTTTACCTATTCATCAAATAGAGCAATATGGTCCAAGTGCTTCAGCGGTTATCTTGCGTGAAGGTACCTCAAAAGATATTCGTTTTTCAGGCCTTGAAGATGCATTAGCTCAGCCTCAAACACAAGTTCGTTTATTTGGTAAACCTGAAATTGATGGAAGACGTCGCTTAGGTGTTATTTTAAAACGTGCAGAGTCGATTGAAAGAGCAATTGAAATAGCAGTGAATACTGCAAATAAAGTTAAAGTAGACTTTTAAAGTAAAGTGCTATAATTCTCTTGATATTTACGGTTATTATATGGACGGTGAATTTAATGAGATGAACGATCTTCTGATAGGGTAATGTTTATATGAATGGCTAGAAAGCTTGTTGTTATTGAACATTATCTCTATCTCTGACGCAGATTTTTATGTTAGAGCCATTGAAGTATCCTAAATAATTCCAATGGGTTACATCTATATCGATGAGCGAGCTAAGGCATTAAAATAATATTTTGTTATTTTTAATACATATCTTCAAAATTTGGAATCGCCTGTTCCCAAACTGGTATTTCTTTGCCTATATATTCGCGTACCGCATCAAAAAATAACCTTGTTCTAACAGGAAGATCTCGGTGGGGATAATAGGCATAAATTGCCCCGAACTGTATTAGTTTTATATTGGTCAATAAAGGAACTAATTTACCCTCCATTATTTCGTTAGCGAGTATAAACGCTGGCGCAATAATAAAAGTAGTACCTGAAAGTGTTTTCATCAGTAACACTTCAGGATCATTTGCTCTATACACACTTTTAAGTTTCTGCTCTTGTAGCTGATCGTGTTCATCATAATAATGTACACTGTCAATTCTAAAAGATGCGCCAGCATAGGTCGCTGCTGGTAATCTAGCTAAATCCTCCATGGTACTAGGCATACCATAATTCTTAATAAACTCGGGTGTTGCCAGTATTAATAAACGATTTCGAGCAATTTGTCGGGCAATTAGTGACGAATCTTTGGGCTCGCCGACACGAAAAGCTAAATCAAATCCTTCTGAGACAATATCCATTAAGCGATCACTTAAATTCAATTCAACTTCTACTTGTGGAAAACGTTTTTGAAAATCATTAATCACTGGTTGTAAGTAACGTTTACCGAATAAAGTACTTGAGGTAATTCTCAGTAACCCTTGTGGCTCTAAATGAAAGTTCTCTGCAATACGTACGGTGTCACCCAATAGCGTTCGTAATTCTGTTGCTTTTTTTATCATTTCAGAGCCAGCAGCGGTTAATGAGAATGAACGTGTGGTTCTATTAAGTAGTCTTACGCCTAACTCATCTTCTAAACGGTTAATTTGTTTAGAGATAACAGAACGATCTATATTGCGTATTTCGGCTGCTCTGATAAAAGAACCTTGCTCTACCACCTCAAGTAACATTAATAATCGACTCGTTGTGTCCATTAGTTATCCCCATTGATTATCACGATTTAACTCTATTGTTGCCATTTTGGCACTAATCAAATGTAAAAACTATTCTTTTTGTCACTAAACAAATTACATAAAATTGCGGCCACATCACCATAGGAGTTAACATGAACAAACATCTAATCTCAATAGTTATTACTATTGCTATCTTAACACTAGCCGGTTGCTCACCAGAGCCGAACGCACAAAAACAACAGGCGCCATTACAATCGATTGATGTTGCAAATGTTATTGTTAAACCTGTACAAAATTGGCACACCTATACCACACGCTTAGAAGCACCTGAACAAGTTGCTTTAAAGCCACGTGTGTCTGGTGTTATAGAGCATATCGCCTTTAATGAAGGTGAAAAAGTAAAAGAGGGTGATCTACTTTTTCAATTAGATGATCGTCCTTTCTTAGCTATCGTTGCTAGCCTAGAAGCGCAAAAAGATAGTGCTGAAGCGGCATTAGAACAAGCAAAAAGCGAAGAAAAACGCGCTATACGTTTAACTGAACGTAAAGCTATATCAACAGAGCAAGCTGAATCACGTACTTCAACTTTACGTCAACGCCAAGCACAACTTGATGCTTTACAGGCACAGTTAATCGCTGCAAAACTTGAATTAGAGTTTACTTCTATTCGTTCACCAATTGATGGAATAATCTCTCGTGCCAGTATTACTAAAGGTAATAACGTTATTGCAGGACAAAGTGTGCTTACCAGTATTGTGTCAGATAAAGCAATGTATGCTTATTTTGACGTAGATGAGCGTACATGGAATAGATCATTTTCTGATGTTACCGCTAATGATAAGCAGCAAGTTGTCATGCAAAAAGTTGGACAGGATGATTTTGCCTTTAAAGGTTACATTGATTTTATTGATAATCAGATTGACTCAGCAACAGGCACGTTACGTGTAAGAGCTGTATTTAATGAAAATCAAAGTCAACTTAGAGCCGGTTCATTTGCTCGCATTAAATTAGCGGCTAATGGTATAAGTGATAAAATTATTGTGCCTGATCGCGCTATTGGTACTGATTTAAAAAACCGTTTTGTTTTAACGGTAGGCGAAAACAATATTCTAGAATATAAGGCAATTCAAGTCGGTGAACTCTACGGTAGCTATAGAGCGATTAACGCTGGTTTAGTTGCAACCGATGTTATTGCCGTGAATGGTCCTGCCCGAGTTGGTCCTGGTATGACTATCTCCCCAAACACTATAATACTTGATAGTACAGGTGTTACTTTTACTTTATTACCTATTGCTGATGCCAATTTAACGGCACAGCTAACGTCACAAGAGTAAGAATTAACAATGAAATTTTCCCACTTTTTTATACAAAGACCTATTTTCGCAGCGGTCTTGTCGATGTTAATTCTAATTGCCGGCAGTATTTCGCTTTTTCAATTACCTGTTAGTGAATATCCTGGAGTAGTGCCACCAACGGTTGTTGTTACAGCAAGTTACCCTGGTGCTAATCCGTCAGTTATTGCGCAAACTGTTGCAACGCCACTTGAGCAAGAAATAAATGGTATTGAGAATATGTTGTACATGTCATCTCAAGCGACAAGTGATGGCCGAATGAGTTTAACCGTAACCTTTGCACTGGGTACTGATCTTGATAGAGCTCAAGTACAAGTACAAAATAGTGTTAATAGTGCATTATCTCGTTTGCCAGAAGAAGTTCAACGACTAGGTGTTGTTGCTGAAAAATCGACACCTGATTTAACCATGGTTGTGCATCTATTCTCACCAGAGAAAACTCACGACACGGCCTATTTGTCTAACTATGCAGATCTTTATATTAAAGACCAAATTGCCCGTTTAGCGGGTGTTGGTGATGTTAGATTATTTGGTGGTGGTCAATTTTCAATGCGCGTATGGCTTAATCCTGATGCTTTAGCTTCGCGTCAAATAACTGCATCAGATGTTATCAGTGCGTTACGCTCACAAAACCAGCAAGTTGCAGCGGGTAGCTTAGGCTCTCAACCTTCTGCTAATGATAGCCAATTTCAAATATTATTGAATGTTAAAGGGCGGCTTGATAACGTTGAAGAATTTGAACAAGTGATCATTAAGGTAGGCGATGAAGGTCAAGTTACACGCTTACAAGATGTAGCACGTGTTGAATTAGGACAAGACTCTTATTCTTTGCGCGCTATGTTAGATAGTCAACCTGCACTTGCTATCCCAGTATTCCAACGTCCAGGCTCTAATGCCATTGAATTGTCAGATCAAGTACGTGAAACCATGGCGCGCTTATCTCAAGATTTCCCTGCGGGGGTTGAATACGATATTGTTTATGATCCAACTATTTTTGTACGTGACTCTATCGATGCGGTTATTACAACGTTAATTGAAGCGATAGTGCTTGTTGTGATTGTAGTGATACTCTTTTTACAAACATGGCGTGCGTCAATTATTCCATTAATTGCAGTACCTGTTTCATTAATAGGTACTTTTGCTGTGATGCATTGGCTTGGTGTTTCTATCAATACCTTATCTTTATTCGGTTTAGTACTCGCCATAGGGATTGTGGTGGATGATGCCATTGTCGTTGTTGAAAACGTTGAACGTAATATTGAAACAGGTTTATCTCCGTTGGAAGCGACAAAAGTTGCAATGACCGAAGTAACAGGGCCTATTATTGCCATTGCTTTAGTGCTTAGTGCTGTATTCATTCCCACAGCCTTTATTAGTGGAGTATCAGGTCAGTTTTATAAACAATTTGCGTTAACTATTACTATATCAACGATCATTTCCGCCTTTAATTCATTAACGTTATCGCCAGCATTAGCCGCTATATTGTTAAAGTCACATGACAGCAAACCAGACAGGTTAACGCGAATATTAAATAAACTGTTTGGTGCTTGGTTATTTGCTCCTTTTAATCGCCTTTTTGATCGTGCGAGTAAACGATATCAAAAGATAGTTAAAAAATTAATGCGTATGAGCGTTATTGCGATTGCCGGTTATATTATTCTAGTTGGTGGCACTGTGCAGTTATTCAATACAGTGCCGGGTGGTTTTATTCCTGCACAAGATAAACAGTATTTAGTGGGCATTGCACAGTTACCTGATGCCGCAAGTCTTGACCGTACAGAAGCTGTTGTAAAAGAAATGGAAGCGATTGCACTACAAGTGTCAGGTGTTGCTAATACGGCTGCTTTCCCTGGTTTATCAATAAATGGTTTTACCAATAGTCCCAATAGTGCCATTGTATTTATGCCATTAGAGTCTTTTGATATGCGTACAGACCCTAGTCAATCGGCTATGGCGATTGCTGCACAGTTAAATCAAAAATTTATGGCAATAGATAAAGCGTTTGTTGCGGTATTCCCACCACCACCAATTCGTGGTTTAGGAACAACGGGTGGCTTTAAATTACAAATTGAAGACCGTGGCAACAAAGGTTTTGAAGTATTATTTAACAGTTTACAAAGTGTGATTAACAAAGCAAGACAAGACCCTGCCTTAATGGGGCTGTTTTCGAGCTTTCGAGTTCAAGTTCCACAAATGGATATTGAAATTGACCGTGAACAAGCGTTAATTCAAGGAATACCGTTAGATGAAGTCTTTGATGCATTGCAAATATACTTAGGCTCTGTTTATATTAATGATTTCAATATGTTTGGTCGTACTTATCAAGTGAAAGCACAAGCTGAAGCTGAATTTCGTCAAGTACCTGAGCAAATCCTTAACTTAAAAGTACGTAATCGCCAAGGTAATATGGTGCCATTAGGTTCAATATTAACGGTTACGCCAACCACCGGACCTGATCGTGTTATGCACTACAATGGTTATCCAAGTGCTGAATTAAATGGTAGCCCTGCACCTGGTTATAGTTCAGATCAAGCGCAAGCAGCGATAGAGAAAGTTTTAGCAGAAGTACTACCAAAAGACATTACGTATGAATGGACCGAGGTAACGTACCAACAAATATTGGCTGGTAATACTATGGTATATGTATTCCCTTTAGTGGTACTGCTCGTTTTCATGGTATTAGCTGCGCAATATGAGAGTTTACGTTTACCATTAGCGATTATATTAATTGTACCTATGACTATCTTTTCAGCGTTGTTAGGTGTTTGGTTAGTAGGTTCAGACAATAATATATTTACTCAAATTGCATTAATTGTACTGGTCGCGCTAGCCTCTAAAAATGCGATTTTGATGGTGGAATTTGCTAAAGATCAGCATGAACAAGGCTTATCTCACTTCGACGCAATTATTGAATCGTGCCGATTACGTTTACGTCCAATATTAATGACTTCCATTGCATTTACCGCCGGTGTTGTGCCATTAGTGTTAGCGACAGGCGCTGGCGCTGAAATGAGACATGCGATGGGGAATGCTGTATTTTCAGGCATGATAGGAGTAACGGTATTTGGTTTATTATTTACTCCGGTATTTTATATTTTACTGACGGCACCTAAACAAAGAACAGGAAAGGGGGAGTCATGATTAACTTAACAAATAAGCTTAGGTGCAAATTAGCCCATAAGTTAGCTGTTAGTGTTATTTTAATTACCCCTGTGTTGTCTGGTTGTGCTAGTAAAGTGGATGAACAAAACTATCGGCAATCAATGGAAGCTTTTGTTGCAGAAACAAATGTTGCAGCGCATTTAGCCAGTGAAGATGAAATAAACTGGTGGCAACAATTGCATTCAGCTCAGCTTAATAAACTGGTTAACGATGCGTTAGCCAGTAATTACGATTTGAAGACCAGTCAATTACAAATGAAAAGTGCGCTGGCAAAATTAGGTGCGCAAAAAGCTGAGTACCTTCCACAAGGTGGCGTGAATCTTGGTGCTCAACGTACAGGTT
This sequence comes from Colwellia sp. 5_MG-2023, assembly GCF_030547795.1. NCBI lineage: Bacteria > Pseudomonadati > Pseudomonadota > Gammaproteobacteria > Alteromonadales > Colwelliaceae > Colwellia > Colwellia sp. 5_MG-2023. The sequence continues at coordinate 18,427 of NZ_JAUOPW010000012.1, forward strand.
TAGCTGATGATGTTACTCGTCAATCATCAGCTAATTTAGGGTTAAATTGGCAACTTGATTTATTCGGTCGAATCACTGCATTGGTTGACGCGGCTAATGCGTCAGCTATGAGTCAAGCTGAACAGTTAAGAGCATTACGAATTGAAGTAGTATCTGCCGTAGTCACCGGTTATATCAGCTATCAAGGTAATAAACAGAAGGAAAAAATTCTTAATTTACAGATTACTGCTCTAGAGCAAAGTATTGATGTACTTGAAGCGCGCGTGCAAGAAGGGATTGCAAGTGAGCTTGATTTAAATCGTACACATGCGCAACTTAGTCAACAACAGGCGTTATTACCTGATGTAAGCTATGCGCAATATCGAGATTTATCAACTTTAGCTATGCTAACAGGGCGTTTTAGTGGTGATATTATACTAGAAGACGAGCAAACTATTTTAGATACACTTTTTACTGTGGCTTTAGCTGAACCTAATAAGGCTATTGCCTTACGTCCTGATATTAGTAGAGCGTTATATGAGTTTAGCCAAACTAATTCGCTAAGTGTTGCAGCAAGTAAAGCATTGTTACCTGATGTTAGTTTAGACGCCTTTGTGGGTATTGTAAGTCTTGGTACTAATACGTTAAGTAATACACAGCAACAATGGCAAATTTTACCACAAATTAAATGGTCATTATTAAGCTATCCTGCATTATTAGCGCAACGTGATGCACAACAATACTTGAGTAAAGCCGCCTATAATGAATACCAAAAAGTAGTATTGGGCGCACTTAATGACAGTGAACTTTCATTACGTTTACTATCAAAAAGTATTGCACAAAAAGGGTATGCCGATCAGCGTTATAGCTTTGCCAATAAAGCATTTTTGCAAGCTAATGCGATGTATCAAGAAGGACAAATTCCATACTTAGCGTTGTTAGATGCGCGGCAAGATGTTTTAATAGCAGAAGATAATGCAGTTAATGCCAAGATCACTTCATCATTAGCGAAAGTAAAGGCTTACCAAGCGTTTAATGGTCGATGGAGTTATGGTTTAAAGACCTTATAATATTTGAGTGTTTCATGTTAAATAGCAACGAAATAAACATAATTGACCTACCTAAATCGATGCGAGCAATTGTACTTGTTAAACCTAATGATGAATTAACTTTATCTGAGGTTCAAATTCCACTTCCAATACGCGGTGAACAAGAGCTGTTAGTTAAAGTGGAATATGTAGGTTTGAATCCTATTGATGCAGAATTAGTTAAAACTGGTTTTTGTGATTGGCAATACCCTCATACTATAGGGTTTGACGCTGTAGGCACTGTTGTAGAAGCCAAGAAAGGCTTATTTCCTAATGTTGGCGACCGTGTTATGTGGCACGCCAATATAGAAAAACAAGGTATATTAAGTGATTATGCTACCGTACCTAATTTCGCTGTGTCAGTTGTTCCCAATAATATTAGCGGTAGTGATGCCGCAACATTACCATGCTCAGGAATGGCGGCTTTAATCGCCATGAAAAAGTTACAAGTTACACAAGGTGAAGTAATATTTATTGATGCAGGTGCTAGCAGTGTAGGGCAATTTGCGATTCAATTTGCTAAAAGCTTAGGGGCTGATGTCTTTACAACAGCAGCTAAACGTAATCATAAATTAGTAAAGCAATTAGGGGCTGATTTTGTTTTTGATTCACAGGATGACAAGCTACATCAGAAAATAAGTTCAGAGATAGGGCCCGAAGGTTTTGATGCTGTGCTTGATTCACTTGGTGGGGAATTTACCGCTCGTAACATCGAACTTATGCGCTTTTGTGGTCGTATTGCTTGTTTGAAACCTTTACCATTTTTAGAGCCTGCACTTATGTTCAGGAAAGCACCAAATATTGGTATTATTTCTTTAGCAGGGGCATGGTTAAGCAATAGTTTATGTGCTCAGCAAAAAATGGGGTTTATGAGTAATGAATTACTTGATGCTGTGGCAAAAAATAGTGTTCATACACCTGAAGTCACCTTAGTGAATTTTTCTGCAAAAGATGTTTCTTACGCATTACATACACAAATTAATGGCGGTTTTACGGGGAAACAAGTGATAAAAGTAGGGTAGATATTCAGTTTAACAACATATTAAGCATCTAATTAAGTAAAGGTAGAGTTAGTTTAAAAGTGGCGTTTATAGTGATTTAGAACAAACAAGGATGTTGTCTTTAAGGAGAAATCCTCCTGTAATACGCAATAAAAGCTGCTGACCATGCGCAATACAAAAGTCAGGTATTTTTGCATGTAAGGCACGAGCAAAATCAACTTGTTGGTTAATAATACGCTTTGAATTAGTAAGTTGTTCTTCAAGATCTATTATGTCACATAACGTAATTTCATCCGTCTGATGTGTTTTTAATACCAGCTGTAAATTACCTTGATCCATTTTTTTTTGAAAAGTAACAAATATTCTAGTAAATGATGTTTCTTGTTGTGTTTCAGTATCATTAAGTAACAGCTCATAAGAAGACTGTTCAATATATTCTTTGTTTTTTAATAAATATTGCTGGTATCCCTTGTGCAGAGCAAAAGCATAATCATCAGACCAATAAGGGGGGAGTATATTACTGTTTCTTTTTTCCCACTGTTCCGGCGCTAGTAAGCCTCCATTCTCTTCATTATTATCTTTAGAAATAGTCTTAATCGAAACATTTCCCTGTTGATTTTGGGTGTTGATATTAATGTTATTCATGAGTCATCTTAGTCGAAAGTGTTAAAGGGCGTGTTAGTAGTTATCGTTTAATAAAACCGACATACCGAGCTATAACGGATAGAATTTTAGAAAGTCACAAAATTTTATTTATGTTTAGGTAATAAAAAATTACTTAAATAAAGTAGAATGCACTGGTTTAATCAGTAATAGATAGGTATACAAGGATAAAAATTAAACATATATAAATTTAAATGTGACTTTTGAGCGACTCAATCGTTATAAGGTAAAGCGATAAAAATTATTGCTAGAGGAAAAGATGAAAAATATAGAAAAGAATATAGCATTAGAGCTTAAGCGTGATAGTGAATTTGCCTTTAATACTTCAGATGATGAGCTATTTAAGCGCGCCACAGTAACTATGAATAACCAGCAAGGCTCTAAAGACCTGATTACATTGGGTATGGCTTCTATTTGGATAGTTTTTGTTAGCATATTTATGAAAATACTAAAGCCAATATTTAAGAAAGTAGCAGCAAATCCAAAGACGATAAACACTAACACGATAAATGATGAGAACAAATGATGGATACTGAAAACATTACAGATAAAGCATATACCGGTTTTATGGTTATTTGGCATAAAGTTGTCACCTTTATACCAGACCTAATTGTTGCCATTGTTTTTTTACTGGTTGGTTGGATGATTTCTTCAATGATTAAACGTTTTTTAAATAAAACATTAATCAAAATTGGCTTTAATACCTTTTTAGATAAACTTGGTTTAGATGCTTTATTGAAAAAAATGGAAGTAACGGTTACTGGTAGCCAAATTGTTTCTAGTCTTATTTCAATATTTTTCTTGTTAATATTTTTATTAGCGGCATTAGATATTGTTGGTTTAACAGTACTTTCAGGTTTAATCGATACATTAGTTTTATTCTTACCTAAGTTACTTGCTTCACTCGCCGTATTATCTTGTGGCTTTTTTGTTGCGCAGATCGTTTTCAATGGTGTAAAAATAGCAGCTAAGAATACAGGTGTTGATTATGGCCGCTCTGTTGCTGAAGTATGTCGTGGTATTATTATTGTTATCACTATTTCGTTATCAATCACTCAACTTGATATTGATGTATCTCTGCTTAACAACATTATGACCGTTGTTATTGCTAGTGTTGGTTTGGCTGCCGCTATTTCTTTAGGAATAGGAACCAAGTCAATGGCACAAGAAATTGTAGCCGGAGTTTATTTACGAGAAATGTATCAAGTAGGCGATAACATTGAAGTAAAAGATATCAAAGGAACGTTAGCTTCTATTGGTAGTGTCGCAAGTAAAGTTATGGGTGAAAATGAATCGATAACAACAGTGCCTAATACCTTTTTATTAGCGAATAAAGTTACTAAACAATAATTAGGTTTTTTAACTTTTGAGTACCCTTACCGAACGCCAGCTTGTTGCTTTAGTGCAAGAAAGTCTGCCTTACGATACGCGTCTGTTTCAGCAATTAATCACACCATATTTGCCTGTTTTAAAAGGATATTGTGCGAAACTGCTGAATAACCTGTCTGATGCAGAAGATGTTGTGCAAGAAACAATTATTAAGGCTCTAACTCACTTGAAAAGCTTTAAGTGGGTTGGGTCTTTTAAAGCATGGTTATTTAAAATTGCACACAATGAATGTATTAATAAAATAAGAGACCGCCGTTGGGATGCCATGATCAACGATGATGAGTACCTGGAGAATTTAGTCGTAGAGAATAATGATTATGAAGATTTACCTGCGGTACTATCGGCCTTAATGAAAAACTTATCATTTGAAGATCGTAATATAATGTTATTGCGTTATCGTACTGAATTAGAGTTTCAAGAAATAGCAGATATCTGTAATTTAAAGTTATCTGCTATAAAAATGCGACATAAAAGGATTATCGAATTTTTGAAAGGGAAGTTAAGGTAATAGCGTATCTCTGAGTTTTTTCATATACGTCAAAAATACCTTTATTACCATAATAAAGGTATAGCCAAAACCTATATTTGAACTAATTTGAATTTAACAATTTATAAGGTTTTGGCAAACAACACAGAGACAATTTTTACTTATCAATCTTCAGGCGTCTGGAGTGATTTAAGGTTGGTGATTGGCTATTTAAAGTAGGCTCAGTTGCTTTAATTATGTTGTTAACAGCGCCAGGAGCTACAATTCGTTGTGGATAAGAAGAGGCTGCAGCATTAATTTTTATATTATCATTAATAAACTGACGCGTTCGTAAACTCATTTTTTTCATTTCTTTCCTTGTTATCTATCTGATTTGATAAAATTTAGTGTGAACTTTAATGTAAACTGAAAAAGTAAGAGGAATAAAAAATTTACTTTCTAGGGGTATAACGAACAATAAACGTAAAAGTCACAATATTAATTAATTTATTGTCATTAATATTAAACTAAGCGGAGTATACAGCTTAAAAGTAAAATATGAACGATAAATAACGCCTTAATAGTGCTTTATAATAAAAGCACTATTAAGGCGTTATTTTTTATGTGTCATTAAAGTTTGTTTATCATCAGGCTAGTATGTTGAACACGTTATCATGTTAATCTGAACAAAGGTTATTTTAATAAATAAAGCATGGATGTTTTTAACTTCATTGGCTTCACTGGTTTATTTAACAATAAAATACCACTTTCTTTTACTTCATCTTTTAGTTCTTTACTGTAATTTGCTGTAATCATCATTATAGGAAGAGGCTCGCTACGTGATGCGTTAATTTCTTTTGCTAATGATAGTCCGTTCACATCATCATCAAGGTGATAGTCAACAATCAAGATATCTGCTTTGTCAGTGGTAACGCTTACTTTTTGCTCCAAATGTTGTAGACTCGAAGCTGTTATCACAACACAGCCCCAGCGTTCTAACAATTGTGACATGCCCGCGCAAATGCTAGCGTCGTTATCAATAAGCCAAATTTTACTATTGGTTAGTAGTGTGGTATCGAGGTTATAATTATACTGATCACTTGCTTGTGAGACATTACTGATTTTACCCAGTGGTACTTTTACTGAAAATACGGATCCTTTACCTAATGTTGAATTTACCATAATTGGATGTTCGAGTACTTTAGATATTTTATCTACAATCGCTAAGCCTAAACCCAAGCCGTTCCGAAAGGCGGTGTGTGACGAATTTAACCTTTTAAATTCTTTAAATATTTCTTGAATCTGATCTTTAGCTATCCCAGTACCATTATCCCAAACTTCAATGAAAATATGATTACCCTTACGTCTACAGCCAAGTAAAACTTTACCATTGTCTGTATATCGAAAAGCATTTGATAGAAAATTACGTAATATACGCACGAGTAAAACACTATCACTGTGCACAATAACATCACTACGAACATGACGTAGTTCTACTTGAAATTGCCCGCTGACATGTCGATATTCACTGACTAAATTGTCGAGTAATTCGGACAATTTGAATGAGCTTTTATCCGCTTTTACAACACCAGCATCAAGTTTTGAAATATCGACCAAGGTGCAAATTAGATTCTCTAAATCATCGAGTGAATTGGAAACTGAGCGTAGTAATTTTTGGGTGTTACCTTCTAAAGGTGAGTCCATTAATGAGCTAGTGAATAGTTGTGCAGCATTTAACGGTTGCAATAAATCATGACTTACCGCCGCAAGGAACTTAGTTTTTGAACTGTTGGCAAACTCAGCTTCACTTTTTGCTTTTTGTAGGTTGATTTGTGCTTGACGACGGTCTTCTACTTCTGTCTGCAATTTATTGTTTAAGCTTTGTAATTGAAATGTTCGCTCTTGTACTCTAATCTCGAGTTCATCATGGGCTTTTTGTAAAGCGAGAGCATTTTTACGACGTTCAGTAACATCACGAATAAGTACAAAAAAACCTTGAACATCACCTTTTGCATCACGGTTAGGCACGTAGGATTTTAATAAGTAGCTTAATTCATTATTTTTGTTTTTTTCTTTAATCTCAAAAATTACACTCTCACCATTTAAAGCTCGATCGACATAAGGCTTTAACTTAATGAACTCTGACTGAACACGATTCTGCTCTAATTCTAAGCCATTTAGGGCCCCTTGAGGCCAGCCGTACCAGTCAACATAAACTTGATTAGTAAATTGATACTTTAAATCTTTACCCACATAAGCAATCATTGCAGGAACGTTATCTGTGATCAGTCGTAGCCAACTCTCACTTTTTATTAATGATTCAGCATAGCGATGTCGTGCGGTAATATCACTATAAGTTTTAATTATTTTACCGTTATTTAGACGATGATCCCTTATTTCTAGTACTGTGCCATCAGTAAGGGTTTGAGTGTAATATTCATTATTGGTGTTAAACTTGGGAGCTAAATCGAGTTCTGTTAATTTTTGCATATTATCAGTACTAGGGATCAACTGTAAAAGGTTAGAAGATAATGAACTAAGCTGTGAAAAGCGTCTATTCCATACTTCAATCTTATTTTGGTTACTAATTAACACCACACCTTGCGAGAGATTATCAATTAAGTTTTGTAATAATAATGATTTTTGTGCCATCCCTCGTTCATAACGAGCACTTTCTGCCGTTTTTACCGCCGTAATGTCGGTATAGAGCATAACCCAACCACCTTCACTGGTTCGGTGTTCGTTTAATTGAAACCATCGTTCATCTGCGAGTTGGTATACTGGGCTAGCAAACGCATCACCAGGTGATGCACGTCGAATAAGGCCACGTGTTTTAGCTAATTCTTTTAAGTCTTTTAGGTTGGCACCTTTCTTAATCGGCAACCCTGAGTTTTTCCAAAAATTAGCAAAATTACTGTTTTGTAAGATAATTCGACCTTTACTGTCGAGTAATACAAAGGCTTCTGTAATGCTTTCTATCGCATCAACAAAGCGCTGTTTGAACAGGTTAGCTTGTGCGTTAGCTAGTTTTAAAGCATGATTACTTCGTTCAAGTTTTGCTAAAGTTTCGTTTAGAGTGTGAGTCTTTTCTCGCACTTGTTCAGCTAGATGTACGGAGTGTTCAAATGCTGTATAAGGTGCATATTGATTTTCACCACTATCTTCAACACGTTGCATCAAGGCATCGTTAATTTTTTTTAATTTACTATTTTGCTGTCTTAATTGAGCAAGTTCTTCTTCTAAAGCTTGATTACTCATTAATACCTCCGGCAATGTAAACACCGGTAAATGTTTGATTTAAATGTGTACCATTAATATGCTCGCCATAGGTATTAAATCCCGCAATACTGTACTTATTATTTAACTCTCGTACTTTATTTTCGAGGCCTTTTTGTTCTATCTCTAGGCGTCTTAAAAAGCAATCACAGGCTAAAACCAACTCTGGTTTACCGTAACGCAATGATATTTCGTCTAATTTATGTACTACTGGAGCAAATATATCGCCCATTTCAACTGCCGTGAGCACAATACCAACATCGACAGCGCAGTAAAAGGTCAAACTTAAGTCAGCCTCATTAACTTTTTGAATTGAACGAATATAGTAGTGCCCGCCAACTTTAACTGCCAACGGGTTCAGTGAAAATACTTCAGGACTTAAGTCTTTCAAATTCATGTTTAATAATTTTGCATATTCAAGCGCTGCCGGCTCAGCATTTAGTTCATACACAGTTCTACTGTCTGCATTTGCGGCTGTCACGACTAATTTTTCTATCGGACGGGCAATATGATTACAGTTAAAGACTTCAAAAGATAAGATAGTATTTACCATGATGACAATGGCTGAATTTTGATAAAAACTTCCTTGATAATAGACATGTGTTTTCGCTAAACTAATATCATCACCGGCAGAGCCGCCAAAGTGAGGGATGCCTCTACAAGCAGAGTTTAGTGTTACTAAAAATTGCTCTTCGTTGGAAGAAAGTCCATCGAGCAATGTAAGTAAAAAACTATTGTTTTTAATGTCGGTTAATTTTTTAGCTTGGCACTGTTCTATCAGTTCGTTGATGGTTGATTGTGCGCTGATGGTGTCGAATGTTTCCATTGATTCAATTAAGGCTGAACTGATGGCAAAGTATTGGCTAGAAAATCCAATCGCAACAATAGAGTGCTGCTTGTAACCTTGCTGGCTTACTTCTCCTGCAGTTGTGCAGCCAACAATTTCGATGTCCTTGAAAGTACTTTCCATTGTTTGTGCTAGTGTGTACAGCGCATAAGTTGATGAGCAATAAAATAATATAAAACAGATATTTTCTTTATTAAGCTGCTGGTAGAGCTCTTGGCTAGCAATTAATGGATCGGTAGCTGTACTGACTGCGGTTATTGTTTTTATTGGCTGCATAAGGTTACCTATTAATTTTATTGTTATTATACGCCTACCATATTATTGACTCGTTATAGTTCAATATAGTTAACCGTTATCGGTGTAGACGTTGTTGCATTCTTTTTTCTCTTTGGTTTATTTGAATATTTATTAACAACACACTGTTGTGGGCTCTCAATAGTAACTAAACATTCCAAACATTGAATACACTCCCCGTAATCAATTGAACCGTCTTGGTTTATCGCATCTATTCCACATTTCTTGTTACGACAAAGTTGGCATGGTGTGCCACATTCTTTGCGTCGTCTTAACCACTTAAAAATAGGATAGCGACCAATGATAGCAAGGCCAGCGCCTAACGGACATAAATAGCGACAATAAAACTTATGAATCTTCAAGCTCAGTGCTAATAATAAAACAACATAGAGAACAAATGGCCAGTAACGTACAAAATTTAATGTAATACTTGTTTTAAATGGTTCAATTTCGGCAAGCTTTTCGGCAATACTAAGCGAATAAAAAGAGCTACCAACTAATAATATCAACACGGCATATTTTATTTTTTGCGCTCTACTATGATGATGTGGTTTTATTTTAATTTGTTTTATCTTTAACTTGTTGGCGATTAATGCGGCAAATTCTTGCAAGGCACCAAAGGGGCATAACCATCCACAAAACAAGCCTCTGCCAAATAAGAATAAACTGATAAAAACAAAAATCCAAAGAATAAAAATAATGGGATCAAGTAGAAAAACATCAATATTAAACCCTTGCCATATCGATAATAGTAGTGTGTAAATGTTGACTACTGATAATTGACCTTGCGAGTAAAATCCGATAAAAAACAGGACGAAAGTTAATGACGCAAAACGTAATTTATGTGTCTTTTTAACATTTTTAGCAATGGTTTCTTGTTTAATAAACAACCAAGACAAAAAGAAGAGGTAAGCACTTAATATTAGTATTTCAAGCTTACGCTCTATCCAGATTTTTAACCATAAAGGTTGTTTTTTGTCTGGATTAACTTCTACATCTTTATGAATAAATAAATAGTCAGGTAAGGTATTATCAATTGTAAAGCTATACTGATTTTTAGATAAAAAAGACTGGTTGTAATTCAATGTTAGGGATAACGATAAACTTTTATTTAATTCGAAACCAGACTGAGCTTTTATACGAAAGACTTTTATATCAGTAAAGTCTGGAACTGCTTGTATAAATGACGGCTCATAATAGCTATAAAAGTCGATATCACGAAGATCAACCGGCAGTGTCGCTTGTTGTCCTGTTAAACGACTAGGTACGGTTTGGGGGATAAACTCATCACTAACAAAAGCATATTTACCACGACCAAATACCATTAATGCGTGTTCATCAGGCTTTAAGCTTTCAATTAAGCGTTGATATTCTTGTTCACCTAATAAATTTTTACCAATAATAGGCACATGGACAAAAGCAAAGTATAAATCGATAAAGTCATTTTCTCCTTCGCTTACTTGGTTAATTTTATTTATTAAGCTTGAGGATGATTTATCAACAATTGCCAGTGCTTGATCACGTGTAACTCGCCAATGTTTAATAAGGTTTTCATTTAAAAGTTCAGCGAAAGTGAGCACTTTATAGTAGTCAGGATTAATACTGGTTCGTGATGGAGCAACAAAACCAGAGAGCCGCTCTCGAGCGACCTGAATAGCGGAGGCGGTAATGGTGTCATTAATAACTAATACTGATATCGTCGCCTTCGTGACTCCATCAATATATGTTGCACCAAGCGAGTCTTTATTTCGTGCATTCACGATGAAGCGCTCTTTTACTGAATGTCCTTTAAATTGCTTAATAAAATCAAACATTGGCTCTTCACCTAAGCCATGTAAAAAGATCGGTTCATTGTGCTTTAATATTTTTAATCCGGTAAATACACCGTCGGTATCAATACCAATTAGTACATTAATTGTTTGGCCAGAAAAGCCAATGAAATTGACAAAATCATCAGATTCGAAAACATAACCTAAGAGTTCATTCAGTTGATAAACTGGTGTAACAGGAATTTCTTTATCGATAGGGCCAATGCGAGTTGCGCTAGGAAAAATATGGGCAATATCATCCTCAATGGATGTCGCATTTGGATTTGTTTGGTTATTGAAAGCTAAAGCGGTAAAAGAGGGTGATAACATAAAAAAAAGGGTCAGGGTTACCCACAATATTAACGGGTTTACTTTTTTAGAATGCATGTTAACACCCAAAGAAATTGTTATAGCCTTTACTTCATATTTAGTCATATGCTAAGTAAAGGCTATATAAATTGTTTAATTTTTTGTTGGCTGAATGAGCAGCATTACTCCATAGTTGGCACTCATTCAGTCAACACTATTAAGCTTAGAAGAAGCCTAAAGGACTTGTGCTGTAGCTCACTAATAAGTTTTTAGTTTGCTGATAATGATCAAGCATCATTTTATGAGTTTCGCGACCAATACCTGATTTTTTGTAACCACCGAAGGCAGCATGAGCAGGGTATAAATGGTAACAGTTAGTCCATACACGTCCAGATTGAATACCACGGCCCATACGATGAGCAACGTTGGCATCACGTGTCCAAACACCAGCACCTAAACCAAATGCACTGTCGTTAGCGATAGCAAGCGCTTCAGCTTCATCTTTAAAAGTGGTCACGGCAATAACAGGCCCAAAAATTTCTTCTTGGAAAATACGCATTGAGTTATTACCTTTCATGATTGTTGGCTGAATGTAATAACCGTTGCCTAGTTCATTTACTAAGCTTTCTTTATCGCCGCCTGTCAGTACTTTAGCACCTTCATCTTTACCAATAGTTAAATAGCTCATGATTTTATCGAACTGTTCTTCAGATGCTTGAGCACCAACCATAGTTTCAGTATCTAGTGGATTACCACGAATAATTTTATTCGCTTTAGCGATAACTTTTTCAATGAATTCATCAAAAATATCTTCTTGGATTAATGCACGAGAAGGACAAGTACAAATTTCACCTTGGTTGAAGAAACCTAATACAAAGCCTTCAGCACATTTCTCAAGGAAATCATCTTCAAATTGAGTAATGTCATTAAAGAAGATGTTTGGTGATTTACCACCTAACTCAACAGTTGATGGAATTAAGTTTTCAGCAGCACATTTTAATATATGTTGACCGACAGGTGTTGAACCAGTAAAGGCAATTTTACCAATACGTGTACTTGTTGCTAAGGCTTCACCAGCTTCTTTACCATAGCCGTTTACAATATTTAATACGCCAGGAGGAAGTAAGTCTGCGATAAGCTCAATTAATATTAAAATACTAACAGGCGTTTGTTCTGCTGGTTTTAGTATTATACAGTTACCAGCAGCAAGGGCAGGTGCAAGTTTCCATGCCGCCATTAAAATAGGGAAATTCCAAGGAATAATTTGACCAACAACACCAATAGGCTCGTGGAAGTGATAAGCAACAGTGTCGTCATCTATTTGAGAAAGTGTGCCTTCTTGAGCACGAATACAACCAGCATAGTAACGGAAGTGATCAACACTTAACGGAATGTCAGCTGCAAGAGTTTCACGTACCGGCTTACCATTATCCCATGAATCGGCAACAGCAATAGTTTCTAAATTTGCTTCAATTCTATCGGCAATTTGCAATAAAATATTTGAACGTTCTTGTACTGATGTTTTCCCCCATGCTACTTTTGCTGCATGAGCAGCATCGAGTGCTAATTCAATATCTTCCGCACTTGAACGTGGTATTTTACAAATCTCTTCGCCTGTAATAGGGGTTGTATTGGTAAAGTAATTACCCTTAACAGGAGCAACCCAATCACCGCCGATAAAGTTTTCATATTTAGGTTTAAAAGAAACGACAGAACCTTCACTGCCTGGGTTTGCATAGATCATATATCACCTCGTAATTAGATCAGTCAGAGTAAGACTCTTTTCCTTGATCTTGTTTATGTATACTTTGATTGTTACCAAAGTGTTTTGGTATATCTATAATAAGGTTGATAAGGCAAGTAAAACTATTATCCCTTTGCATTGAAAACATCATACTTTAGAAGGAATAGGCTCTTTTATGCTGGTTTTTATATCTTTTTTTTAATTAATTCGTTGCAACGTATTAATTAAAAAAAAGGCTTTTGAATAAATTCAAAAGCCTTTTTTAAACGGTTGTTAAGGTTATTTAGGCAGTTTAAATGTCCACACACTGCCACCTTGGTTAAAGTGTTTCACACGCTCGGCAACATCACCGCCCCATAGTGGTACAGCGCCACCCCAGCCAGATAAAACAGAAATGTATTGTTCGCCATTCATATCCCAGGTTACCGGAGTACCAACAATACCTGAGCCGGTATTAAACTTGTATTTTACTTCACCTGTTTTAGCATCAAGTGCCAATAAATAACCTTCAGGATTACCGGTAAATACTAGGTTACCTGCGGTAGCAAGTACACCACCCCATAATGGTGAGTAGTTATTGTAACGCCAAACAACATTACCTGTTTTAGGGTCAATTGCTTTTAATACACCAATATAATCTTTATTAATTGGTTTAATAGTAAAACCAGCACCTAAGTAAGCTGCCCCTTTTTTATAGGCAGTAGGTTCGTTCCAGATATCCATTTCCCATTCATTTGAAGGCACATAGAATAGTTCAGTATCTTGACTGTAAGCCATCGGCATCCAGTTTTTACCACCTAAGAAAGCAGGGGCTGCAATAACAGTGCTACCTTTATTACCATCTTTTGATTTGCTTGGATCGCTTGGTCTATTGGTATCATCGTAAATTGGACGTCCTTTATCGGTTAGTCCTTTAGCCCAAGTGATTTTATCAACAAATGGGAAGCCTCGAATAAAATCGCCATTCTCACGGTTTAATACATAGAAAAAGCCGTTTCTGTCAGCTGTTGCCGCAGCCTTAACTGTTTTACCATTTTCTTTATAGTCGAATGGAATCAGTTCATTAACACCATCGAAATCCCAACCGTCATGTGGTGTTGTTTGGAAATGCCAAACAATTTTTCCGGTATCAGGATCTAGTGCTAAACGCGATGATGAGAAAAGGTTATCGCCTGGACGTAAATGTGAGTTCCATGGCGCTGGGTTACCTGTGCCAAAGAAAAGTAGATCTGTGTCAGCATCGTACGTGCCACCTAACCAAGGAGCAGCACCACCTGACTTCCAAAGATCACCTGGCCATGTTTGTCCTGGTTTGCCACCAGAAATACCATTCTCCATTTTTTTACCATCTTTCCAGATGTAACCCATATGGCCTTCAACTGTAGGACGTTCCCAAACTAGTCGGCCATTTTTAGCATCATAAGCTCTTACTTTACCTACTACGCCAAATTCACCACCAGCAACACCTGTGATGATTTTACCTTTAACAACAATTGGAGCAGCAGTAATTGAATAACCGGCTTTATAATCTTCTACCGTTTTTTTCCAAACGACTTTACCTGTATCTTTATTAAGAGCAACAAGTTTGGCGTCAAGGGTACCAAAAATAACTAGGTCGCCATATAGCGCAACACCACGGTTAATAACATCACAACAAGGCATAATACCGTCAGGTAAACGAGCATCATATTGCCAAATTTCGTCACCTGTATTTACGTCAATAGCGTATGCTCTTGAGTATGAGCCAGTAATATACATAACGCCGTCTTTAATCATCGGTTGAGATTCTTGACCGCGTTGTTTTTCGCCACCTAATGAAAATGCCCATACTGGACGTATTTCTTTCACTGTGTCGATATTTATTTTATCAAGAGGGCTGTAACGTTGTCCTCTTAGACCCATTCCATAAGACACAATACTTTCAGTGGTCATTTGGTCTTGTGCAATATCTTTATCGGTTACATAAGCATTTGCTATACCTGTTAGTGATAAAGATATCGCCATGGATAATGACAATACCTTGGTTTTACATGTTGTTATCATTGTTATTTCCTCTCGGGTTGTAAATTTTTGGTTAAAGATCATGTACTATGTTTACTTACCTGCTGTCATTAATAAGCTTGTTTATCAATCATAGATATGAATAAACGTTGAAGCAGGCTATAACGATATTAAAATGTCTCTATTTACTTATATATGACTCGGCAGTAGCGTTTTTTTCATCATTTAGTATGATTAAAGGGATGAAGTTGACTATTGTATATGTCGACTAGTCTTATTCTACTTCGGCGTAATAATCAGGCACTTGGTAGATAGCATTATATTGAGTGAAAATGTCTTTCATTGTTCCTTGAGTTACCATCGCCTGAACAATATCGCCAATAGCATAGCCTAGTTGGCGATAATCACTTTTTATTGCCATTCCAATATCCCATTGTTGTTTGCCTATCATTGGAAAACCATTATTTGCTAACACATAGGTTTTTGGATCAAGTTGCTGTTGATAGTGACTGATTTGACTACGTAGCCCCATAACCGCATCAACTTTATGTGTTTGCATGGCCGATATCGCTAACGGTAGAGAAGGAAATTGTTTAGTTTTGTCGCGCATTCGGCCATTGAAGACCGATAATAGATAAAATTGAGGAATGGAATCGACTTCAACACCAATGTTATGGTATTGAAAAACGGCCATGGTACTAACATCTTCAATTTTGTTTTTATTGAAAATGATTTTCCACGATTCTGTATGGTAAGGGGCAAACATATGTACTTGTTCATGTACAGGTTCGCCAATATCGTCTCTAAGGTTAGAGTATGCTTGATCATAAGGGATTCTGAGCATTAAATCTGCAATAGTGCGGTTAAGATAATGTCCTTTCCAAATATTATTGCGTAAATCACCTTCTACATCTTCATCTGCTGTTACCCATCTGATATGCAGTTCTACGCCTAATTCTTTGGCGATATGTTTGGCGACTTCGACATCAATACCTTTCTCTTTACCGTCTTCTTGGTATGAAAAAGGTGCATAATCTCGATAAACAGCAACAGTGATCTCTTTGCTTTCAATAATATCATCGTAAGATCGGGCAAGAGCTGTTGAGCAAAGAATGCCGCAACAACTTAGCCACAAAATTAGCGCATTTAAAATATTATTTTTCACTGACAGACTCTAACCAAGTACGAATTGCCCAAAGTGCTTCTTGGTTTAAATGCTCGGTCATTTTCGGCATATAAACAGCACCATTTCTTACCGCACCATTTTGTACTCGATAAATGTACCATTCATCACCATCAAAATCCGCTGGCAGTTTGCGTATATCAGGAGCTATACCACCTGAAACACCACCCAAACCATGACAACGAGCACAATTTTGGTTATAAGCAGAAGCACCTACGCGTAAAATTTCTGTGAGCACATCACCTTCTTTTTCTCGGTAGGGATTCGTGTCAAACCATTCTTCACCTAAGGTAGGTAAAGTAGAAGTATTTATTGCTTGTGGTGTTACAGGGCCGTGAGCAGCTATGCTAAATGAACAAACAGATATCAATGTAATTAAACATTTTTGGCTTAAACCTAAATTAAACTTTATCATCACTCAGTACTCCAATTTCTACAAAATTAATTATGTATATGTTTTTAATGATATAAGCTTAACTGTGTTGATGTAGTGGAAGAATTGTACTTTAGCGCGGTTAGTTCTCATCACTTAGTATGATTTTACGGGTGTAAAAAGCCACATTTTAATATTATCTTGTTTTATATCAAAGTATTAAGGCATTTTATGTGGTAGTTGATTATTTTTTACTTTAGTAAGTTTTTCTATATGCTTATGTACATACATTTATTTGACCTAGTGTCATTAATTTCTTTTGTACGTCTTTATACAGCTGAGGTAAACATGTTTTTTGCGACAAGGACAAAGTTAAAAAAGTTTCTACTAAAAGGGATTGCTATCAGTACGTGGGCTATTTGTTTTACTGCTTTATCAAAGCCTATAACGGTTGATATTAGTTATGTTCAGTTATTACAAAAGCACTCACCAACGTTATCAAATATTTTCCCAATACCTGAGAATACAGGATACTCGGGCGCGAAACTTGCTATTAATGATTCCAATACAACAGGTAAGTTTTTACAGCAACATTTTGAAATAACACATTTCGTCACGAAGAAGTCAACAGAACTATTAGCCTATATCGAAGGTGAATATGATCTAGGACGTAGAATTTTTATTCTTGATGTTCCGTTAATCCATTTAATACCAATAGATCAGTGGGCCAAAGATAAGCCTGTTTTGTTATTTAATGTGGGAGAGCCGGCCGATGAAATTCGTAGTACTCAGTGTTTAGCGTCGGTATTTCATACTATACCTAGCGATGCAATGAAATCTGATGCGCTGGCACAATGGTTACTTTATCGTCGTATGAGTAATGTGTTATTGGTACGAGGTAGTCAAGTTGAAGATATTCAACTGGCAAAATCTTTTAAACGTTCAGCTAAACGCTTTGGTATTAAAGTTGTTGATGAAAAGGTATGGGATTTTAATACGGATATGAGACGTACTGCACAGCAGGAAATTCCTTTATTTACTCAAACAATTAAAGATTATGATGCTGTTTACGTAGCAGATAAAGAAAAAGATTTTTCAGAGTTTATTCCCTTTAATACTTATTTACCTCGACCTGTTATTGGCTCGGCAGGTCTAGAAGCGTTAGCCTGGCATGCTGTAATAGAGCAATGGGGAGCGGCACAATTACAAGGGCGTTTTATGACATTAGCTAATAGGAAAATGAATGAAACCGATTTTGCCGGTTACCTTGCTGTACGTAGTGTTGCTCAATCAGTACATGAACTGAATACTAATGTTAGTGCTCATATTCTTGATTATATTACGTCTGATGCCTTTGAATTGGCAGCATATAAGGGACGGAAACTGAGCTTTAGAGCATGGAATAAACAATTAAGAATGCCATTAGCGTTAGTACATCCTCATGCCTTGGTATCGCAGTCGCCACAACCAGGTATGCTTCACCCTATAACTGAACTTGATACGCTTGGATTTGATATTCAAGAATCTCAATGTAAATAAGGTTTACAATAAATTATGAAACACATATTACTATTAAAATTATTAAGTCTAGCTCTTTTATTTAATATTAACGTTAGTTATGCCAACGAGTATGCGTATGTTACCAATGAGAAAGATGACAATATTTCGGTAATCGATCTGGGTCAAAATAAAGTCATCAGAACAATAGATGTTGGTCAACGACCACGCGGCATTATCTTAAATAAGGATCAATCGCTGGCTTATGTTTGTGCGAGTGATTCAGATCGTATCCAAATAGTTGATTTAAATACGGAACAAATTATTGGTGAGTTGCCCTCAGGAGAAGATCCAGAAACGGTCGTATTACATCCCAACGGTAAGATTATTTATACGGCGAATGAAGATGATGCTTTATTAACAGTTATCAATATTGAAGATGCTAGTGTTACTACGCAGATAGACGTAGGTGTTGAGCCTGAAGGACTAGCGGTAAGTCCTAATGGAAAAATTGTTGTAGTCACCTCAGAAACAACCAATATGGTACATTGGATAAACACTGAAACTCATGAAAATTTTGCTAATACACTCGTTGGCTCCAGACCAAGATCTGCGCTTTTTACCAAAGACAATAAGTATCTATGGGTGAGCTCTGAAATTGGCGGTATGGTAGTTATTATTGATGTGGCGACACAAAATATTGTTAAAGAATTTACTTTTCATATTAAGGGCATTCACCGAGATCGTGTACAACCAGTAGGTATTGAATTAACTGAGGATGGCCGGTATGCGTTTATCGCATTAGGGCCCGCAAATCATGTAGCTGTTATTGATAGAAAAACAATGTCTATTGAAAAATATCTGTTAGTTGGGCGTAGAGTTTGGCAACTTGCCTTTAATCATGATGAAAGCCAGTTAATAACAACCAATGGAATCAGTGGCGATGTTTCTTTGATAGATGTTAATGCATTAAAAGTAACCAAATCAATTAAAGTGGGGCGTTATCCTTGGGGCGTTGTAATACGTCAAATGCCATGAGTATAGTAACTAATGAACTGTCTTTTTATTATGGTAAAAAAGCAGCCGTTTATGATTTGAACTTAACGATTAATAAAGGGTTTAACGTTTTGCTTGGCCCAAATGGGGCAGGTAAAAGTACCTTGTTTTCAATGCTAACAGGTCTTTATCAGCCATCATCAGGCAATATTAAAATTGATGGTTATGATTTTCGTGACAATAGAGCTGAAATCATGAAATCTATGGGGGTTGTTTTTCAACAAAGTACGGTTGATTTAGATTTATCAGTTAAGCAAAATTTGGTTTATTATGCTGCTTTACAAGGAATTTCATCCTCCGAAGCGTTAACAAATATTGGTGATATATTATCACAATTGAAATTGACGCAGCGATTGAATGATAAAGTCAGATCATTAAATGGAGGTCATCGTCGCCGTGTTGAAATTGCTAGAGCACTAATCCATAAACCTAAGGTATTATTACTTGATGAAGCAACAGTCGGCTTAGATATTGACAGTAGAAAAATGATCACAGAATACGTTAAAACGTTGAGTCAACAACTGGGAATTTGTGTGTTATGGGCAACTCATTTAATTGATGAAATATCAGCAGATGATCAACTTATTATTCTAAATGAAGGAAAAGTAAAGGTGCAAGGGATAAGTCGTGAATTATGCGAAACACATAATGTTGCTGACATATATCAATTATATAGAATGTTAACGGCTAATACGGAGATCACTTAATGAACCGTACCTACCTTTATTGTTTCAATGGCATTGTTAAGCGTGATATTTTTCGTTTTTTTCAACAACGTTCTCGTTTATTAAGTGCCTTAATTAGGCCATTATTGTGGTTAGTGGTTTTTGCTGCTGGTTTTAGAGCCGCATTAGGTGTCTCTATTATGGAGCCTTATGGTACTTATATTACTTACCAGCAATATATTGTTCCAGGGCTTTGTTGCATGATTATTTTATTTAATGGCATGCAAAGCTCGCTTTCTATGGTATATGACCGTGAAATGGGCAGTATGAAAGTATTATTGATGAGTCCATTACCAAGACCATTTTTATTATGTAGTAAGTTAGTGGCGAGCGCTTTGTTGTCATTATTACAGGTTGTAATTTTCTTATTTTTCGCTCAATTTGTTGATGTGGATATCCCACTAATTGGCTATATTACGGCAATCCCAGCAATTTTTTTAATCGCTTTCTTTCTAGGTTCGCTCGGGCTTATGTTATCCAATCTTATTAAACAATTGGAAAATTTTGCAGGTGTGATGAATTTTGTTATTTTTCCAATGTTCTTTTTATCAAGTGCGTTATACCCTTTGTGGAAGATGAAAGAAGCGAGTCTTTGGTTATATTGGTTATGTCAGTTTAATCCTTTTACTGCGTGTGTAGAGTTATTAAGGTTTGCGCTTTATGGCGAGATTGAACCTACGGCGTTGACTACTGTGTTACTTGTCACCATCACAGTATCGTTTTTTGCCTTAATGAGCTTTAGACCACAACATGGACGTAGTGGTAAATAAACGACGCTTGATTGCAGATGTTGTTAATCATTGAAATACTTATTAACTGTATTTCAATGATTAAGTCAGAAAATTAGCGGCTATAGAAAGGCTTATTTAGTTGGAGTGTTACTAGCAAATGTAGAAGAGCGTTAATCCTCTTTTGCAAAATCAATAAGTGTTTGACCAGACATGCGATAGCCAACCCATTCGTCTTGTGATTGTGCTCCAATCGATTGGTAAAAATCGCGGGACGGTTTATTCCAATCTAAGCAGCTCCATTCAAATCTACCACAATTATTATCGACAGCAATTTTAGCCATTGTTTTAAGTAATAGTTTTCCACCACCTTTACCTCTGTGTTCTAAAGATATGTAAAGATCTTCTAAATAAAGTCCTGACTTTGCCAACCATGTTGAATAGTTATAAAAGTAAATTGCCATCCCAATGGCTTGATCTCCCTGCATGCAAATTAATGCATTAACATGACTATTTTCAGCAAAAATTGACTGCTTAATGGTATCTTCAGTTGCTAACACTTCATGCTCGGCTTTTTCATAAATAGCCAACTCACGAATAAAATGTAAGATTAATGCGGTATCTTTTTTTTCAGCCTTACGGACGGTTAATTTTTCCATCATTTACTCCTTTGATTCTCTTGGCAATATCATAACGTGCTAATCGTTTTGTGTGAATAATAATGTATGAACAGCACTCTTAATAGCAATAGTGTCTGACGAAATTGTCATCGTTAATTAAGTTTTAGGTAAATAGCCGCTATTTTTTATTTTATGTAGACTTTGTATCATCTATAACCATAAATATTGGGTAGTAAATTAATCATACTTTAGCATGATGCTTATTGATTGTGTTTTTATTATCTATCTGTATTTATTAGTTTTATTTTTACTTTGAGTGTTATTTAAACACTAACATCAATTGTTACATTTTTATAAATGGGGGTAGACTGAAGCAAGTTATTATTTATTTGGAAACTGTAATGAAAATATTATTAGCTTGTATTATTACTTGCACTTGCTTACCCGTTTTAGGGGATGATATTACCGGTGTTGAAAAAATTAGTATATATGGGCAAACACCACTTTCATCGAATGCAGTCAGTGATAAAAGTATTTTTGGTAGTGTTCAAACAATCGATGCAGAAACACTTGCTCAATCACAAAGTATTTCATTAGCAGAGCATATGAAAAATCAGCTAATGAGTTTACATATAAATGATGTACAAAATAACCCTTTCCAGCCTGATGTACAATATCGAGGTTTTACAGCCTCACCATTACTTGGCTTACCTCAGGGAATTTCTGTTTATTTAAATGGCGTACGATTTAACGAACCTTTTGGCGATACTGTTAACTGGGATCTTATTCCCCTTGCTGCACTTGATATCGTCTCTTTATATTCAGGATCGAATCCTGCCTTTGGTCAAAATACCTTAGGTGGTGCATTAGCTTTACAAACAAAAAATGGTTTTAGTTATACAAAAAACGAATTTGATGTACGCTTTGGCAGCTTTGGACAACAGCAATATACGCTGCAGTCTGGCGGTAATAAAGGTAATTGGGGCTATTATATTTTGGCTAATCATTACAAAGAAGACGGCTGGCGAGATTATTCTGAAAGTGAATTAAATCAGTTGTTTGCAACATTGAGTTATGTAACTGATGTACGCACCGTAGAGTTTACTTTTGCAGGTAATGATAATGAAATGCTAGGTAATGGTGCTATACCTGAAATACTTGCTGACTTGGCAAGTAGAGATGCTATTTATACGCAACCAGATAAAACTCATAATCGTTATAAACAGTTTAGTGTTAAAACTGACAGTGTTATTAATAGCGAAATGTCATGGCAGGCAAATGCCTATTATCGTCAAAATGAAATTAATAGCATTAATGGTGATGACAGTGACTATGAAGAATGTGAATTTGGCGAAAGCTATAGTTTATGTGAAGAAGAGGAAGAAGATGAGTTAGAGCTTGTCCACTTTGTTGGTTATGATGAAGGGGTTTTTCTCAGTGAGTTGAGTGATATAGATCCTGACACAGTGGATGGCACACTAAATACCGGTTTTACTGATAATGAAAGTTATGGTGCAGCATTACAATTTGTTAAGTTAAGTAAATTTGATTCTTTTGATAACGAATTTATTTTTGGTTTAGGCATAGATAAAGCCGATATTCACTTTAGAAGTGATACCCAATTTGCAGTACTTCATAATGAAACTGTAACGGATGATCGTTCTGTCACTGGTATTGGCTTTTTTGATATGGAATCACGTGTTGATTTGAAAGTTGATACAAAGCAGCAATACTTTTACTTTATGAACGGCATCTCTATTAGCGATAAATTTACCATTAACTTGGCCGGTCGATACAATCATGCTCAAATAAGTATGCAAGATCAGATAGATACGGATGAAGGCTCACTTAATGGTGAACACTCTTTTAATCGATTTAACCCTGCCATATCAGCTGATTATCAGCTTTCTTCTGATTATATGGTTAAATTAAGTTATAGCGAATCATCAAGAACACCAAGCCCAGCAGAGCTAAGCTGTGCAGATGAAAATGATCCTTGTAAGTTGCCTAATGGTTTTGTGGCCGATCCTCCGCTTGAACAAGTTGTCGCGAAAACAGTAGAAGCTTCTTTAAATTATAATAAAGATAACTTTTCTGCACTAGCAACGGTTTTTTCAACGATTAGCCATCAAGATATTATTTTTCAACAAGCGACAAATAAGTCTAATCAAGGTTACTTTATCAACCTTGATAAAACTCAACGTCAAGGTGTTGAACTTGCTTTTAATACTCAGATAAAAGACGTGGATTTTGGCGCTAGCTATAATTTATTAAAGGCAACTTTTGAGTCACCTTTTGTTTCTTTTAGTCCGGTGAATCCGTTAGGCGCTAATCGACAAGTTAATCCAGGCGATACTATTCCGGGTCAACCAGAGCACCAAGTTAAGTTCCACGCTAATTGGCAAATTAATGATGCTGTTAATCTTGGTACTGAGTTTTTATATGCCTCTTCATCATACTATCGTGGTGATGAAGCAAATGAGAATAAGAAAATACCTTCTTATTCTGTCACCAATATTTACTTAAATTACCAAGTTACCGAACAGTTACGTTTATCAGCTAAAGTTGATAATGTATTTGATCGTCATTTTGATACTTTTGGTACCTACGGTGAAGCAGATGAAGTGTTAGAAGATATATATCCTGATGCCGATTTCGACGAATATTTTGTTGGACCATCAAGACCACTATCAGCCAGTATCAACCTAAACTATCAATTTTAAAAGCAGTAATTCTTATTTTTAAATGGAACTGGCTCAAGGTTAGTGAGCAAAAACCATTGTACTGAAGATGAGCTTGTCTTACTAAAAGACGAGCTTTGTCATACTAAAGAAGGAACGTATTGTTAAGTAAGTCCTAATAGAATTAGAGCTATATTTTATATACTTATTTTTAACGAAAATATGGAATACAGTTCAATACAGAGTATGACAATATTAACGTCATTTATTCCAGTGCTATTCAAATTGAACTACTTGTATTTATATTCAAATCATCTCGTTTTAAATGGGGAGTTATATGTATTGCATCTTGGGATGAACGTTAACTATTAACATTCAATTCTACTCAAGAAAAATTTTGAAATAGAGGGTTGAATATGAGTAAATGGTTAATTGGTATTACATTATGCATCTTCTTACCTTTTCATACTTTTGCTACCCCTGAAATACGAGTCGGTGTTTTAAAATATGGCACGGTCAATTGGGAAATAGCGGTGATCAAGCATCATCAGTTAGATAAAAAATATCAATTTAACTTAAAGGTAATGTCACTAGCGAGTAAAAACGCATCTGCAGTGGCGTTACAAGGTGATGCAGTTGATATTATTCTTAGTGATTGGCTTTGGGTAAATCGTCAACGATTTGAACAGAGAATGTACACTATATTTCCAACATCAATGGCAACAGGTGGACTTTATATTTCGGCTAATAGTAGCATCGCATCTTTAGTGGATCTTAAGGGAAAGAAAATAGGTATTGCAGGCGGTGCCGTTGATAAAAGTTGGTTATTGTTACAAGCGTATAGTAAGAAAAAATATAGCTTTGATTTAAATAATGAAACTAAGCCTACATTTGCGGTACCACCGTTATTAAATAGATTAATACTCCGTGGCGACTTAGCTGCTGCCATTAATTTTTGGCATTATGGCGCCAGACTAAAAGCGACAGGTTATAAGCAGTTAGTGACGATGAGAGACATGTTGACCGAATTTGGTATTGAAACTAACGTTCCTTTATTAGGATGGGTGTTTGATCAAGTATGGGCAAACGAACAGCCTGAAGCGGTTACTCGATTCTTATTAGCTTCACGAGAAGCCAAGCAGATACTCGTTTCATCTGATGGTGAATGGGATCGAATTCGACCGTTACTAAAGGCTGAGAATGATGAAGTTTTCACCGCATTAAAAAAAGATTACCGGTCAGGTTTATTAGGTGAGTTTGGTACAAAAGAAATGGAAGCGAGTAAACAAGTTTTCAATATATTGGCCGAGGAAGGCGGGCATGCTTTAGTGGGAAAAGCGACATCGTTAAGTGATGGGCTTTTTTGGCGACCTAGTCAGTTGGCCTATTTAATGAACCTTTCTACTATCAATACTGCTAATCTTTCCTCCGATCTTCCGAGGGTACAATGAAGCTCTTTTCATTGCTGTTTACTAAGCTTGGTGTTGTTTTTACTCTATGCGTGCTTTGGCAAAGCTTGGCTTGGGTAATTGCTAGCTCAGATTTTCCATCTTTATTGACAGTGCTGAAAAGTTTACATTTCCATTTAACTGAAGGGGAAATGGTAAGTAATCTTTTCATTACCTTAAAGCGTGCATTATTGAGTTTTATTATTGCTATGGTACTTGGTGGCTTAATTGGTATCTTGATGGGGATGAATTCGTTGGCTAATAAGCTTACAGATTCGTTGCTTATTATTATGCTTAATATTCCAGCCTTAGTGACCATATTGCTTTGTTATATTTGGATAGGTTTAGTAGAAACGGCTGCTATTACTGCTGTTGTTATCAATAAAGTACCAACAGTTGTTGTGATGATTAGAGAAGGTTCGAGAGCCGTTGATCAGAATTTACTAGCCGTAGCTAAAATTTATAAATTGTCACCGAGTAAAACTTTCTTTCGTGTTTTTTTACCTCAACTTTACCCCTTTATCATCGCTTCTGCGCGCTCTGGTTTGTCTTTAATTTGGAAAATAGTATTAGTGGTTGAACTGCTAGGGCGAAGCGATGGTGTTGGTTTTGCGCTTAATACTTTATTTCAGTTTTTTGATATTGCCGGAATCCTTGCATACACCATCGCCTTTGTCATTATTATATTAATCATTGAACTATTGTTCTTTAAGCCCTTTGATAAAGTCGTCGCCAGAGGAAAACGTTTTGATTGAACTCAATGTTGCTATTAAAGATAAGTATTATGAAAATAGCGAAACTGCGGTATTGTCGCAGTTGGATTTTAAGGTCAATTCTGGCGAATTTCTTGCTATTATCGGTCCTTCAGGCTGTGGAAAAACTACGTTATTAAATATGATTAGCGGCCTTGAATCATGCGTGGGCCAGCATATTTCTTACAGCAGCAATTCAAGTGGTAATCGTTTTAAGAAAAATGACTTAGCAAGTGATTGCTCAAAAAGCGAATACTTAGAAAATGAACAGGCTAATCGTATTGGATATATCTTTCAACAACCAAGGTTAATGCCATGGCTGACCGTGAGAGAAAATATTGAATTGGTATTAGATCCTACACAGTTCAACAAAATTGAAGGGTTACTAGCAGAAGTTGGTTTAGCACAAAAAGGTGATTACTTTCCTAGCCAACTGTCTGGTGGAATGCAGCGACGGGTGAGTATTGCACGTGCTTTTGCGATCAACCCGCAATTACTGTTGTTAGATGAGCCATTTAACTCTCTTGATGCACCTACTGCAGGGCGATTACGAAAGCTACTACTTGATTTATGTCGAGAAAAAAAGACTACGGTTGTGTTTGTTACTCATGATTTACAAGAAGCTATTTATCTAGCAGATCGTATTATTTTCTTAAGCGATTCCCCTTGTACTATTATCCATGAGTCTATCATTAATTTTCCTAAACCTCGTACAGAGTCTGGCATTGCTGAATTAGAGTTTCAAGCAAAACTTACGAGGCAATTTCCCCTTTTACTAGCGGGTAAAATTGATTGATTTTTAGGAATGACTAAATGACATCTACTTTGTATACGACACAGAAAAAAGCAAGGGTTAATCATTGTAATTCAACACGCGCAAGCATTGTGGTTTCTCCTCTACGACAACAAGTCTCACAAGAGTTACATAATAGGCCATCACCACAAGTTACTGTGCCATCATCGATAACACATATGGCTGTACGTTTAACAGCAAAGGATCAAGAACAAGAATATCAACAAATTTATTCTTTATGCCAACGCTATAATGTTAACCCTCCTAGCCGTGATGCAAGTTGTTATTATCAAGATTTTGGCGGTTTTGAATTACGTTGGGAACGTCATTTAGAGTTTTCAAGTTATAGTTTTATTCGTAAAGGGGTAGGGCAATACCTATTTGATGGTTATGCAACAGAGTTTGTGCCACAAGAGTGGTTTGATAATATTGTTGGTGAATTAGTGAGTGCGGTTAACTTAGTCATTCATCAGGATGAAATATCGGAAGAAGTACTACACTGCGCTTTTGAAGGACATCAAATATTGGGGAGTAGTGTTGCTGACCATCGAGCAAATGTTTATGCTTCTTTTAGGGTACATAGTGATGGTTTTGACCGTATTATCATTCAAAGTAACTTACTCAATAGTTATCAAGCGGGTAGGCTTATACAACGCATGCTAGAAATACAAACCTATCAAGTCATGGCGTTATTGAGTTTACCTATAGCTCGCTCTTTGTCGCCTAAAGTAGCTCAAATGGAAAATGATTTAGTCGATATAAATCAAGAAATGGCAGGTGTGGGTGAAAAAAATGATAGTCAAATGCTAGATAAATTGTCAGATTTAGCAGGAAATACCGAGCAACTGATAGCGGATATTAGTTATCGTTTTAGTGCGACGAATGCTTACTATGAATTAGTGTGCTCTCGACTTGAACAGCTCAAAGAAACGGACATTGAAGGTTTTGAACGGATAAACGAATTTGTTACTCGACGCTTGAGTCCTGGAATTCGTACTTGTCAGGCATTATCTGTTCGTTTAGATGGACTAACTCGCCGAATTGCTCGAGCGAGTAGCTTGTTAAGGACTCGGGTTGATTTAACAATTGAGCAACAAAATCAACAATTATTATCTGCGATTAATCAACGTGGCAAAGTACAGCTTCGTTTACAACAAATGGTTGAAGGTGTTTCTGTTGCTGCAATGGCTTTTTATTTGATGGGCTTGTTAGATTATGTGCTTAATGCCGTGACTTTTTCAGGTTTTGAAGTTAATAAAACACTTGTCAAAGGCTTCTCAGTTCCTATTTTTTTACTGATAACTTGGTTATTTGTTCGACTTGCCATTCGTTATGTCAAAAAGCACCCATAAGTATATTTAAATAGTAAAGTAGCGTTAATTATCTGTAATATTAGGCTATTTATTTATATTACAGCAGGCTGATTAAATTACTTCCTACCTTTTCATCCGTACTCCTACTAAAGCACTAAGACTCTTACTTACGACTAAAGCACTGTTAATTTCGATAAGTTGACTCATTCTATTCGCTTAAAGTTATTTTTATGATGATTGAACTCTAATAACGATAAAAAAGGAAGCATGAAAATGACTAAACGATTCAAAACTAGCTTAATCACTGCGACATTAGCTATGGCAGCATTTAACTCAAATGCCGCCGTTGAAATATACAATAATGACGGGATAACCTTCAGCACTGACGGGTTAGTTAATGTATTTTACTCTAATAGCTCAATTGATAAAACTGATGCTACTGGGGTAGAAACAGATCGCACACAATCACGAGTTCGTACTGGTTTTTTGCCAAGTAATATCGGTTTTAATATCGCTAAACAACTTGATGATGTAAAAATCGCTATGCGTTCTTCATTTTGGGTTTCTCTAAGTGATACAGACAATGTACGTGATGAATCACCTGCTGATTTGGGTACTGGTTCATTAATCGACGTTCGTCAGTTTTATGCCACTATTAGCGGCGATTTCGGGGAAGTATTAATTGGTAAAGATTTTGGTTTATATAATCGTGCTAACATTCTTGGCGATGAACTTTTACTTGGTTTTGGTCAAACATCTGACTTTTTTGGCTTAGCTGATGGTAACAATGTTTCTTTTGGTAATATCGCAACAGGTTATACTTATCCAATGCCTAAATCACAAATTACTTATAGAACGCCTGATTTAAACGGTTTTCAATTAGCGGTTGCCATTATGGACCCTAATAAACTTGGTGCAGACTCTTCCGAAGATCTACCTCGTTTTGAAGCTGAATTAATGTATAGTACTAATTTTAATAATGATTCTTCATTAAAAGCTTGGGTTAGTGGGGTTACTCAGTCAAGTGAAATTAATGATGTTGAACATGATCAGACCGGCATTGGTTATGGTATTAATTACAAAATTTCAGGTTTATCACTAACCGCTTCCGGTTATAGTGCTGAAGGGTTAGGTCATGTTGCAGGTTTAGATCAAATCGTTGGACCAGACACAGTTGAAACTGAAGGCTATCTAATTCAGGCCGCTTATACCCTAAATGATAACCGTATAGTCTTAACTTATGGTGAATCAGAAACCAGTAATAGTGGTAATGTTGAAACTGTTGGTATTGTAGGTGATGCGACACACAGTAATACTGGTATTGCTTACTTTCGAACAATTCTTCCAGGCTTGACTGCCGTAGTTGAATATAATAATACTGAAGCAGATGCCACAGATTCTTTAATAGCTGAAGACAACAACACTTTCTCAATTGGTGCTGTGGTGACTTTTTAATGTCGTAATCTAGCTTAAGGAGTAGAAAAATATTCTGCTCCTTAAAAATCAAAGAGATAATATTTTAAACGAATATAGCGATTAAATTATTACTTTATATCTAAAAGATGAGTTTTCTACAACTTTAGGAGGGTTAACTAGTTGATAATAACCTGCTAGAGTCTAGTAGCTTACTCATTTTACGGTATTTTGCTTTATGTATAAAATCTTGGTTGCAGATGATCATCCGCTATTTAGAGATGCCATTGTTAATATTATTGGCATGAAATTTCCTGGGTCAACGACTTATGAAACTGAAGATATAGACTCTACACTTGCTTTTGTTAAAGATAATGATGAAATAGATTTAATACTTTTAGATTTAAATATGCCTGGTATGTCTGGCCTTAATGGTTTATTAGATTTACGTAATCAATGTCCGACAACGCCTGTTGTTATTGTTTCAGCAGAACAAGAAAAACAAAAGGTTTTGCAAACCCTATCATATGGCGCCGTGGGGTTTATTTCTAAATCATCGTCAAAAGATGTTATTGGTGAAGCGATAGAGAGTGTTTTTCAAGGTAATGTTTATTTACCTTCAGACATTATGCGCTCAGAAGCTACCACCACCACCACGACAACTGCCACTGCAAAAGAATATAAAGTTTTACCTGAAAATATCTCTTTACTCACTCGCCGAGAATTAATCGTGTTAAAGCATTTAACGAAAGGTGAAGCGAATAAACAAATTGCGTTCAATCTTCATATTTCAGAAACAACGGTGAAATCGCATGTTTCATCTATTCTTAAGAAGTTAGGTGCCTCTAACCGAGTAAAAGTGGTGCTTGGTTGTAGTGATATCGACTTCAATCAATATTTAAAGCGCTAGTTTTGACTAGCGCTATTGGCTAACTCTCAAACTTATTTCACTTGGAAATTATTAATACCGATCTTACTAACTATGTGATCATTTCTGCTTGTTAAAATCACCAACGAAATCGTTATTTATTTAATAATTAGAACAACTAGTTATTGAAATAAAGGCCTTATATTTGGCAATTTTTTTACGTATAAAATTGTTCACCTAATTAATGAAACTGGTATAACGTATACTTCAATACACGAAAAATAATCAAAAAAAAGCCCTTATCACCAAGATAAGGGCTTTAACTAATATAGATGAATGCTAAATTAGTTAACTTTTCTTTGCTTCATTATTAACATTAGCGCCATTAGAAGAAGCAGAATTGATGCTGGCTCTGGCACGTCAACAGGTTTAGTTGCTGTAATCACATAAGGCTTATAGTTATCGTCAATATCATTCGCTATATTGGTAAAATTATTGCCAAAAGCATCACCAAATAATATGTTTGATAAAATAAACTCACCTTCACCATTACTTAATACATTAAAGTTGATGCTAGCTAATACAAAGCTGCTTAAACCGTCTTGCGCTGTAAAAAGGTCGATTGATTGAGCGAAACTTAATTCGTTAATCGTTAAGCTATTTGTTTCTGTATCAATGGTTTGAAAAGAAGCAAAAGATGGGTCAACATCAAGTAAATTGCCAAAACTGGTTGAAGAATACTCAATTAAATCGTTACTCCAAGCGAACGAAAATTCAAATGATGCGAGTAACTTTTGAAAGCCTAAAGAATCGTCTTCAATATCAGTAAAGATAAAGTCGGCCGTTAATGTGTCACCCACTTGATAGCTATCTTGGTTTAAGTCGATGGTTAGTAAGGTTGCTTTACTACTTAACGAAACGAAAAGCATGGTTAGTAATAGTATTGTTTTTTTCATGATAATTTCCTGTATATTTTTTAATTAAGTTAATTGTTATTCTGCAGCGCAGCGTGAACGTGTACATAAAGACATAAGTGCTCTTACATCAAGACTATTAACAACATTGTCGTTATTGAAGTCATACTGGATATTACTTGCTGCACCGCTTCTAATCATGCTCAAAAATTGATTGATATCATTGATATCGATGTCATTATCGCCATCAAAATCACCGGCTAACTCAACTTGACTAGTTAAATTAAGCGAAATAATAACAGGATCATGATCTGAAGAGCGGTAAGCATCTTCAGCGAAGTATGTTGATAGTTGCTCAGATGATTTATATTCGGTGTTATAATCGAAAATTGCTGGCTCATCAGCATTGATATGCCAAACAGTAGTGTCAGCCACTTGGCTTGCTAATTCGCTACTTGCTAGAGCATGATCTAGGTAGCCAATTTCTCCGCCAAAGCTATAAGAATATCCAGCAGATCCCATATGCTCAGCCACTAGGTTTTGGTATCCTTTAGCGGTTATCGCGTTGATCGGATCTTCTTTACCGTAAGCATTTAAATCACCGATAATAAGGAAGTCATTATCTGTTGAACCCGTTGGATTAGTACTTAACCAGTCTACTAAGGCACTACCTGCTTGTGTTCTTAATTCATTCCAACAGCCTTGACCATCACCGTTATCAAGGTTATTTCCTGAGGCACTGCCACAACTGCCTTTTGACTTAAAGTGATTTACTGCAATAGTTAAGGCTTCATCAGTTGAAATTTCTTTGAAAGTTTGTACCAGTGGTTGACGGTTACCGAAATCAAATGGGCTATCATCTGTAGTGATTGCATCACCAACTAATGCTACCGTTGCTGGTTTATAAATTAAACCTACAGTAATTGCATCTTCACCAATACCAGCTTGATTCATACGAACGTAGTTATATGTACCTTCGCCTAATTGATTATTTAGCTGTTGTACAAGCTCAGCAATAGCACTATTACTTTCAAAGCCATCATTCTCAATCTCCATTAGACCTACAATATCAGCATTAATATCAGCTAACGCCGAGACTATTTTGCTACTTTGACGAACAAATTCTTCTAAAGTATCAGCACCTCGTTCTGTAGGGAAACCCTCACCAGTACCGTCGCCATTAAAGTAATTTAACACGTTAAAACTTGCTACTTTTAAAGTACCAGTATTTGCAATTTCAGGTTGTGATGTTCTAGCATTACTATTAATAAACTGTGGTGTAATTGTAGGTAAAACACGATACTCACTGAAACTATAATCAATAATACCGGTTAAATCAGAAACTGAATCACCTAAACGTAAAGTATTTTGATAGGTTAATCCAGGTGCCGGAAATGGTACATTATCAGGGTTTTGAGCATTATTGATATCATCTAACGTGATACGGTTTCGGCTATTCTTGTCGGCTAAATTGATAGCTTGCTCACTTCCTGCATCATAGATGTTGGTAGGAATAATTAAGCGTCCATTAGACAAAGTTAATTGACCGTATCTACCTAAATAATATGTATCACTTACTTTTAGCGTTTCAGGGAAGGTAACCAGCATGCCTTCTACTGTTTCCCAGTAGCTAATGGCTGATACTGGTAAAGATACTGAAGTTGTTAATACAGGTTCACCTACGCCACAATCAATAAAGTCAGATGTTGCAGTTAATTGCGTACGGTCATAGCTTTCAGTGACACTGCCATTAACTCTTACTTTATTACCTACTGTTGGGAAGTTACTAATGCCGTTAAAGTAAACAAAAATAGCTTCAGAAGTCATAGGATCATTATCGTTGTCGCTTGCTTCTTCTTGAACAAAGTAACCTGAAGAGTCTTGTAATACCGAAGTAACAGTACCTTCAATAGTTTTTATTTGGCCAGTAAATGGAGATTCACTACTCGTTCCTTGAATGCTACTAATGAGATCTGCGTTATCTCCGCACATTCCTATTACAGGTTCTTCAATTGGATCTGTTGGATCTGTCGGATCGGTAGGATCTGTTGGGCCAGTATTAGATAAATGAGAGCCTAAATTTGTAAAAGTATCTTTAGCGTGTACATCCCATTGTGCCGTTGTTACGAATTCATCTGTGCGATCCGTATCACCAGATGTTATAGAAGATGAGCGTACTAGGGTAGTATCTTTGCCCCAATTTTCTTTAACACCATAAATACCAACTGTATCGATAATATTATTGCCATGAACAAGTTCGATGTAGTCGTCACCGTTAAAATTAATAGCACTAACAAAATGATCAATGTAAGGTACTAAAGCACTATCATCAGTGATTTGAGAAGAACCCAGTACTACCACATCTTTTGCTAATAATTCACCCGTTAATGTGTAGCTACTTGTTGCTGTTGTACTACCATTTGAATAAAGTTTGAATTGATAATCTGTTAACGAAATCGTTGAATCAGTTGGGTTATAAATCTCAACTGCTTTATT
Organism: Colwellia sp. 5_MG-2023; assembly: GCF_030547795.1. NCBI lineage: Bacteria > Pseudomonadati > Pseudomonadota > Gammaproteobacteria > Alteromonadales > Colwelliaceae > Colwellia > Colwellia sp. 5_MG-2023. Next base: position 52,152 of record NZ_JAUOPW010000012.1, read on the forward strand.
AAAGCTAGAGCCTTCTACGTATTCAGAGAAAAAGAGGTTATTAGTTGGCACTGTTGGCTCAACTGGGTCTACTGGATCAATAGGGTCAACAGGGTCTACCGGCTCAACATCTGAGCATGATGTACCATAAATGATTGAAATCCATTCTGGGTTGTCGATAAACGGGTTACGATTTCCTTGAAATTCATAAATTTTGTTATTTCGGTTAATTTCAAATTCATCAACAGGATCGGCATCACTCCATGATAAAAGAGTGCATAATTTACCTAACTTTGGTTCACCAGTAGTCGTTAATGTTTCGCTAACTTGTAAATCAGGTGTGATAGAGTCTAAACCTGCATAACGCATATCCATATATAAAACGATACGAGCTACATCACCTTTTACTGCATCCCTTGGTTCAAAAGAATCATCATCAACACGGTTTTCTGGTGATTCAGCTAAAGCAGAGTCACTATTATCAAAATCTAAATTACCTCTTGATGCGTTAACCGATATATCAGTAGGTCTTAAATGATGAATATCTGAATAGGCAAGTGCACTAGAGCTTGGGAAGCCATGACTTTTTGCCCAAACATGTTCGCGATTCCAGTTATCAGGGTTTGTAGATTGTGAGCCACTACCATTTGAATGTTTTGCTTTTGAAATGCCACGATAAAATAAAATAACATTATCAGCATTTAACGGATCTTCATCCGTTACTGTCAACGCTGTCCATGCTTCTGAATAAGTGAGTTGTTTGTGGTTGGTTGAAATTACTTCATTGATGTTCGTTCTAATAATATCAACACTTTGTTCTGAATTTATTGCGCTGATAACTGGCGCATAATAAGTAGCAGCATCAAAATCTGCAGCATTTTCTATTTTGCTTAAGTCAGGACAATTAAAGCAGGCGTTCGTAATGATAGTAGTATCGTTGTCATCGTTGCTAGCTTCATCATAAACCCCTGAGGTAACTAATACATTATCTAACCTGATGTATTCAGCAGCAGAATTATTCGACATAGATACTTTTAATTGTAGAGTACTGCCTTCAGGGATTGCTTGTGTAATTTCAGCTGAGGTAAAGTCGTCAGTTAATGTATGATTATCATCACCATTGCCTTGCCAATTTTCTATTTTGACAAAGGGAGAATTATCTAATGAGTATGAAAGGTCAAAAAAGTCTGCTGATTCTAGCGTTCCATCTTCTTCAGCCAATACGGATATATTTATATCACGTTTGCCTTCAATATTAATAGGCTCTGATAACCAGTCTACTGTCCCGTCAACATCTCTAGCCTCAAGTTTGCCATTGGTGACTTTAAACCAGTCACTATCATCTGCTAAATCTGCATTACTTACATCGATTGACCAGCGCGTAACATCATTCATATTAAGCGTATCAAAAATGGCACCTTTAGTGTCTAATGCTATGTCATTAAAGTCTTCTGCCCATAATGTTTCAGCACTTAACGCACTGTGGGTGACAAAGCTTGATGCAACGCAGAGGGCTATCAAGCTTAAATTTATTGTACCAGAGCCGAGAAGTCGACTTGTTTTTACCTTATTCGTTATCATTTAATATCTCCAAGTGTGTAATCATTATTTTTAAAAACTAACCTGATTTTGAACCTTAAATGTTACATTAATGTTAAAAAACAGTAAGAATATGATTAAAGTTGACCAGATAGTCAATAGATAACGCTTAAATCATTACTTTTAATGATTTATAATAGTTTTTATTTCAACCATCGACTCTTTAGGTTTCAACATTACCATGATAGAAATAACTAACTTTAAGCATGACAACCTCAGTATTAAACAATGGAAAATGACTGAGAATGAAACTTGGTGTGTATTGGGAAGAAATGGCTCTGGCAAAGAGTACCTTGATCAATTATTAACTGGAGAATTATTTGATTACTCAGTCGATCATTTTCACTTACCTAAGTCGAATAAAGTTGGAATTGTTTCTTTTGAAGCACAACAAGTTATATATGAAAATGAATTAAAAATGGATGCGACCGATTTTAATGATAGTAATGATATTGGTACGCAAGCGAAAAACTTTCTTCCTCAAGACAAGTTAACTGACCCATTAATCGCTCAATTTGGTTTAGAACATAAATTAGAAAGTGGTTATCGACAACTTAGTACTGGGGAAGGGCGAAAGTTACTTATTTTACAAGCAATACTTAGTGGTGTGGATTTACTGGTATGTGATAACCCATTTGACAGTTTAGATGAAGCTTCATGTGACGCTTTATCAACAATATTAGCATTATTACCACAACAAAATATTAATGTATTACTAATTTTAAGTAATCGTCAAGACATTCCTACCTGGTGCCAGAAAGTTGCTTTTATTGAACGAGGACAACTTGATGTTATAGGCGAATTTGACAATGAAGAAACAAAACGTCAATTAGATGCGTTGCTTACACCGAAACCTGATAACCTTGAATGGCCACCATCGATTAAGTCATTGTCTGACTATGAACACCCATACATAGTTAAATTAACTAATGGTAAAGTACATTATGGTGGCGTTAATGTATTTGAAAACTTAGACGTTACGATAAAGCCCTTACAGCATACTTTAATAACAGGTAAAAATGGTAGCGGAAAATCAACATTAATGCAGCTTATAACGGGTGATTGTACACAGTGTTATAGCAATGATATTGAAGTGTTAGGCTTTAAACGTGGCTCAGGTGAAAGTATCTGGCAACTAAAAGAACATATGGGCATTGTTAGTTCAGAGTTTCATCGGCAATATCGAGTAAAAGGAGAGCTCTTAACTGTAGTTTTATCCGGTTTTTTTGATTCTGTAGGTTTATATCAAAAACCGGAGAACTACCAGATTGATATAGCTCGAAAGTGGCTGGATATGGTGGGGTTATTGTCATGTCAGCATGCTATGTTTCAAGAGTTAAGTTATGGTGAACAGCGATTAGCTTTAATTGCTAGGGCGCTTGTGAAATCACCTTATTTATTAATATTAGATGAGCCGACACAAGGTTTAGATGAAATTAATCGCCATCGAGTACTTAACTTTTTAGAAATATTGGTCCAACAAAAACATAGTACTTTAATATTAGTGAGCCATCGAAAAGATGAGCATTTACCTATCTTTACACAGCATATCAGGTTATAAATCTTTCAGTTATTAGGCGATTACTATCAGATAATCTCAAGTTATATTAATAGATTTATTAATATAACTTGTAAACTGGTATGCTTTGTGTATAATGCGCATCCTCGATGAAGGGATGTTGATTCTACTGATTACTATATATTTTTATATCGCAGTAAAGTCGACAAAATGATAGATAACACTTAATTTATAAAATAGTGTTTAGCTTATTGGTAATATTCTTAAAGAAAGAATTTTATAAAACTAATAAGCTCATCGATATGAGTAGGGGTTTTCCGCCCAATAGACTTGCCCAGCTGAACATTTCGTTTTCAGCAGAAATATAGCGTTCCTACGCTATGCGCTTTAAGTCTTCCTGGTGGTTTCCTCGTATGATATACGCAGGTTAAGACTTAGCAATTTAAAATTTATTCAATTCAGTATACTTTCCATAACAATGTTATGTGTGAAGGTGATCTATTCTTTGTTCTTTATTTTTTGCTAATTTTTCTTTATTAGAAGTCTTTATATAAGTGTCTTAGAGATACTCTAAACACCTGCCTTAAAATGATGATATTTAAAATGACTGAACAAAAAAACACAGAAAAAAATAATGAACAATCTCCTGTAGCACTAGATAAAGTTGCTGTTAGTTTTGATTCTTTAGGTTTACCGCAAGACTTATTAACAGCGGTTCTTTCTATTGGTTTCACTTCTGCTACTGGTATTCAAGCACAAACTATTCCGCCTTTATTGGCAGGCAAAGATGTTTTAGGTGAAGCACAAACGGGTACTGGTAAAACGGCTGCGTTTGGTTTACCTGCATTAGCTAAAGTAGACACTTCAATTAAAAAACCACAATTAATGGTTTTAGCACCAACACGCGAATTGGCTATGCAAGTAGCAGAAGCTATTGAATCTTTTGGTAAAAATATGAAAGGTTTACGTGTTGCTACATTATATGGCGGCCAGTCTTATGGCCCACAATTTCAACAATTAGAGCGTGGTGCGCAAGTTGTTGTTGGCACACCAGGCCGTTTAATGGATCATTTACGTCGTAAAAGCCTTAAATTAGATGATCTAAAAGTATGCGTACTTGATGAAGCCGATGAAATGTTAAACATGGGCTTTTTAGAAGACATTCAGTGGATTTTAGATCACTTACCTAAAACGACACAAATGTGTTTATTCTCTGCAACTATGCCTCCGGCCATTCGTAAAATAGCGAATCGCTTCTTAAAAGATCCTGAGCATATTAAAATTGCAGCGGTTAAAAAAGCAAAAGCTAATATTACACAATATGCGTGGAAAGTAGGTGGCATCACTAAAATGACTGCTTTAGAGCGTATTGCTGAAATTGTTGATTACGATGCAATGATAATTTTTGTACGCACACGTAATGATACTGTTGATGTTGCTGAAAAATTAGAGCGTGCTGGCTATCCAGCATTAGCCCTTAATGGTGATCTTAACCAAGCGCAACGTGAGCGTTGTATTGATCAAATGAAATCAGGTAAGTCGTCAATATTGGTAGCGACAGATGTTGTTGCTCGTGGATTAGATATTCCACGTATTTCTTTAGTGATTAACTATGATTTACCTGGTGATCATGAAGCTTATGTTCATCGTATTGGCCGTACAGGCCGTGCGGGTCGTGAAGGCATGTCAATTGCTTTTGTTCGTCCACGTGAAATGTATTCATTACGTCACTATGAGCGTTTAACTTCCGGTACAGTGAATATGTATGAGTTACCAAACATACAAGAGTTAGGTAAAAAACGTATTGAACGTGCTCGTGATGAAATAGCTAAAATTATTGAGTCAACAGAATTAGCAAGTATGCGTGAAATTGTTGAAGCAATGGCAAGTGAATCTGATATGTCTATGACAGATCTAGCGGCAGCGTTAATATATCAAAAGCAGTTAAAGCAGCCATTCCAACCGAAAGAAGATCCTAAACCACGCCGTGACGCTCGTTCAGATAGTCGCTCAGAAGGTCGTGGTGATCGCAATGGTCGTGATAGAAATGACCGTGGTAGAGATTCTCGTCGTGATGCACGATCAGATAGTCGAGGCGATCGTAATGGTCAACGTGGTTCACGTGATGAAAAGCCGCGTAAAGCAAAAGTAGATCGTAATGATGTAGATTGGCAGACTTACCGCTTAGAAGTTGGTAAAGAGCACGGTGCTCGTCCAGGTGATATTGTTGGCGCAATTGCGAATGAAATATCATTAGATAGCAGCTATATTGGTGCTATAAACTTGCATGACAAGCACAGTTTCGTACAGTTACCTAAAGGTATCCCAGATGATTTATTTAAACAATTAAAAGGTGTACGTGTACGTCGTCAACCATTAGCTATTACAGCTTCAGAAGAACAAGTTGAAAGACAACAAGCACCACGTCGTCGTAGTGAACGTTCACAACGTCAAAACTAATTTGTAGTAATTTATTACGTAGCAAAAGGCGCTTTTAAGCGCCTTTTTTATTGTCTGTAAATAATTAAATACATCCTCTATTAAGCCTCTATATAGGTTTGCTTTCTATTTGTACTATTTCTATTAAATTTAACGTAAATATTCATTTACGTACACTTTGCTTTTGCTATTTATCATAGGCTTCCGTAAAGGCTAAATCCTCTAGATAATGAAGTTATAACAATAAGCACCTTACCTTATAAGGTGTAAATATTTCAAAAATGAAGAGATGATAAAATGAATAGCACAACGTTAATCAATCATAATCCGTTAAAACTATGTGGTATAGAATTTATTGAATTTGCTAGTCCTGATTCTGATTTTATGGAGCAGGTTTTCTATGGTTTTGGTTTTTCAAAGATTAAAAAATTTAAAGGTCGTGATATTGATTATTTTAATCAACATGATATTCATTTTTTGCTTAATAAAGAAATAAAAGGTTTTTCAAACGAGTTTGCTAAAAATCATGGACCTGCTATTTGTTCTATGGGGTGGCGTGTTGATGATGCTGACTTTGCTTTTCAAGAAGCACTTAAGCGAGGTGCTAAGTCAGCTAAAAATGAAATAGGTAAGTTACCTTACCCGGCTATTTTTGGGATTGGAAAAAGCTTAATATACTTTATAGATAATTTTGCCAAAGAAGAGCGCAATAATAGTAAAAATAAAGGTTATATATATGATGTCGATTTTGATTCACATGATTCACCTGTTTTAGTAGAGGAAAAAGGCTTTTTAGCTGTCGATCATTTAACAAATAATGTTTATCAAGGCACTATGGATATATGGGCTGATTTTTATAAAGATATTTTTGGATTTACTGAAGTACGTTATTTTGATATTAAAGGTATTAAAAGTGCCCTTATTTCTTACGCACTGCAATCCCCTTGTGGAAAGTTTTCTATCCCTATTAATGAAGGCAAAGGGAATAATAATAATCAAATTGATGAATATTTGGATGAATACAATGGTCCAGGAGTTCAGCACCTAGCTTTTATCACTGATGATTTAGTAAGCTCTTTAGATAAGTTAGATCGTAATATCGTTGAAACATTGCATATTGTGCCAGAGTATTATGATGAAATATTCAATCGTGTTCCTTGGGTTAAAGAAGATAAAGAAAAAATTAAAGCACATCAAATATTGGTTGATAGCCAAGCTGAAAATACTTATTTACTTCAAATATTTACTAAAAACTTGTTTGGACCTATTTTTATTGAAATGATCCAACGAGTTGATGATCAAGGTTTTGGAGAAGGGAATTTTTCAACCCTATTCAAATCTATTGAGTTAAATCAAATGGAGCGAGGCACGTTATAAACCTTGCAGTTTTTTGTTAACAGGATGATTTAGATTAGTTAATCATCCTGTTAAAGGTTTTATTTATTACCACTTACAGAAACATTTAAGTCTTTTAATATACCATCGCGTAAATTATAAACAACACCATGTACAGTTACATTTTGTTTAGCAAGCCAAGCACTACGTAATATGGTTGTATTTGAAATATTAGCAACTTGTTCAATAACATTAAGCTCGCAAAGTAAATCAATGCGCTCTGCTTCACTTTTAACATTATTTAATTTCTCTTGGTTAAAGCGATAAACATCTTGTATATGGCGTAACCAATTATCAATTAAACCATGGCTTTCATCATGATAAGCCGCATGAATACCACCACAACCATAATGACCACAAACAATAATGTCTTTTACTTTTAAAATTTCTACAGCAAATTGGATTACCGATAAGCAATTAAGATCTGAATGAACAACTTGGTTGGCAATATTACGATGAACAAATACTTCTCCTGGTAGCATGCCCAATAATTCATTTGCAGGCACGCGAGAATCTGAACAACCTATCCATAAATATTGTGGTGATTGTTGCTCAGAAAGGCTTTTGAAAAAAGTAGGGTTGTCTGCTGTGATTTTGTCAGCCCATTGTTTATTATTTTCAAATAAATGTTTTATTGTGCTCATATAGTGGTTTTATATTGATGTAAGGTAAGTTGCTAGCATTTTATGGTAATAACTAATTGAGTAAAAGATATTTATGGTATTACCAGTAGAATAATAGTGAGGGGTAATATTAACTGAATATAATTGCCTAGTTAACCTGAACTCGGTTTAAGATGTTTTTAATTTATTGAAATTATTAATAATATAACCATATTTTATACTCTAACTTGATAATTTTTCTTAATTCAAGGACAATTTCGCGTCAATAGCTAGTCTATTGCAAGTAAATTTAACGATGAAGTAAGGAAAAATTACTGTTAGAGAAAGAAATATTAAACCGAGCTTCGACATAGTTACAATGTTAACTATGTCGATACAGATTAACTATTTATCTTTTTCTCTTCTTCTTCTTCTTCTTTGTCTAGCTCTTCATTACGTTTCTTAATTTTTTCTAGTTGTTCTGGGGTTAAGTTAAATTTTTGAGCAGATTTTTTTATAAAATATACGCTACCTATTATTGAACCTAATGCGATAACCGTTATAACGATTCCAAATAATGACATAAAACCTCTTTGTTGAATTTTATCCTAGTCGCCATTGTTAAATAGTAATAGTAAAACAGCTTTTTAACAGGTAACTTATCTTATTAAATAAAACATAATAATAAGTATGGCTGGATATATATATGAATAAAAATTTAAGTACAAAGCTTATCTTACCTATGACAATAGTAGGGTTGCTCTTTGTTTTAGTTATTTTATTTTTACCCGAGTCGTTAAGTAAATATAACGTATTAGCCATGATAATTATACTTGTTATAACGCAAGTTACAGTGAGTGCTGCTTTTTTTTCAAAACAAGTAACAGCTCGTATTGTTAATTTGCAAAACTACTTAGCTTTAGTTGTCAGTACTGAACAAGCACCTTCAGACCCTTTAACCGATGCAATTGATGATGATTTTGGCAAGGTAGCAAATGAACTAAGTGGGTTTATCGTCGGTTTAGCTGATGTTATTAGTGATATTCGTAGTAAATCAGAACAATTAAATCAGGGTGCTATTACCTTGACAGCTCAAATAAAAAAATCGGTTTGCTCTGTCGATAAGTCGGTTAATCAAATTGAGCAAATGGCGATTTCAATTGAAGAGGTTGTGAATACCTCTTCAATTTTAACAACGAATACGGATCAAGTGAGTAATACTACCAATGTTGTTATGGATATATTGAATCAAGGGATCTCATCTTCTAACCTTAATCAAGACACCAGTGAATCGTTTGCTAAAGAAGTAGACAGTATGACTAAAGATTTAGTACTTTTAAAAGAAGAGAGTGCTCATATTGGCTCTGTGTTAGATGTTATTCGAGGTATTGCAGATCAAACTAATTTACTGGCGCTTAATGCAGCCATTGAGGCGGCTAGGGCAGGTGAGCAAGGTCGAGGTTTTGCTGTTGTTGCTGATGAAGTAAGAGCACTTGCGCATAGAACTCAACAAGCTACTGTTGAAATTCAGTCTATGGTTGAAGGTTTACAAGATAAAACAGCAAATGCTGTCGCCGCGGTTACCCGAGGGCAAACTTTATCTCAACATAGTTTATCTCAATCGACAGAGGTTGTTAGTGCATTAACACAAATTAAGCAGTCATTTGAAGAAGTCGACTGTTTAACCTCTCAAATAGCTCAAAGCACTCAAGCACAGCAAAGTTCAACGGTTTCCATCAATGATAATATGGTTGCAGTATTATCCCTTAGTAGGGATGTAAATGAAGGACTTGCTTTTGTTGCCGAACATGCAAACCTACAACAGCAAACATCTACAGAGGTAGATATTACATTAAACCGAGTTTGTGTTTAATATTTATTGGCGAGCAAGATAAGTATTCTATCTATATAGGTTTCACTAATAATGTTAAAAAGGATCTTTCAATATTTTATCGATAATCCACTGATTTCTATCGTTTTGAATCAAAGATAGGCGTTTAACATCTTTGATATTATCTTCACCTTGATAGCCAGATAAATAGACAGTTACGATCGCTTTATCTTTAAATATTTCTCTGATTTTCATGCCAGAATCATCAGGCTTTATTTCTGTAACCTTATCATATGGCATGTTAAATAAGTGCCTAGCAACTGACTGTGGTGTTTTATAGTGTAAGAGTAAACGTGCTAATTTAGGTGAGCAAACCGAAGCAGCTTTCTTAATATTTTTCTCATTGTATATTGCTTCAAAAAAAGCAATTGTGACAAGTTTTGGATCATCAAGGTCGTTAATTTTGTCTTCATCGCTACAAGCTGGAAGAAAAATGATAAACATGAATATTAAAGAAAGTGTCTTATACATAAAGTAAATTAACTAAGCCAACTAACGAGTATTAACATTAGCATAACGCAAACTTGATCCGTTGTTCAATAAAAAAGGCGCCGAAGCGCCTTTAAAGATAAAATGAGAAAAATTGTTATTTCATTTTATAGAATAAGCATAAAACTTACTGTACTAATTCTTTTTCTGAAAAAGTATCGCTAAATAAAGCACTAGATAAATAGCGCTCTGCAGAGCTAGGTAAAATAGCGACAATAACTTTACCTGAATTCTCTGGTTTTTCAGCAAGACGCTTGGCAGCCATTACCGCTGCGCCAGATGAAATACCGGCAAGAATACCTTCTTCTTTCATTAATCTATGTGCCATTGCCATCGATTCATCATTTGTTATTTGCTCAACACCATCAATTATATCTAAATCAAGGTTACCTGGAATAAAGCCTGCGCCAATACCTTGAATTTTATGAGGGCCAGGTGTTAGATCTTCACCAGCAATTTTCTGAGTAATAACCGGAGAATCGGTAGGCTCAACGGCGATACTTTGTATTGCTTTGCCTTCGGTTAGTTTAATATAACGGCTAGTACCAGTAATTGTTCCACCTGTACCTACACCTGCTACTAAAATGTCAATTGCACCTTTAGTATCACGCCAAATTTCAGGACCTGTCGTTTTTTCGTGAATTTTTGGGTTCGCAGGATTATCGAATTGACCTAATAAAACATATTTTTCAGGATTAGAGTCTTTAATTTCCTGGGCTTTAGCTATCGCGCCATTCATACCTTTAGCACCATCAGTTAATTCAACTTTTGCACCTAAAGCCGTTAGTAGTTTACGGCGCTCTAAACTCATTGTACTTGGCATAGTTAACGTAATACCGTAACCTCGAGCAGCAGCAACAAATGCAAGGGCTATACCTGTGTTACCACTTGTTGGTTCAACAATTTCTTTACCAGGAGCTAATAACCCTTTTTCTTCTGCATCCCAAACCATGCCAGCACCAATACGACATTTAACACTAAAACTAGGGTTTCTCGACTCTATTTTTGCATAAACAGTTGCTGTAGGGGTGCCATCGCTGTTTTTACTTGCGATTACACGGTTAAGTTTTACCAGTGGTGTATTACCAATGGAGGTTGAATTATCTTCAAATATATTAGACATAGCGGGATCCTCTGACTTCTTTCACATAAGTATATTTGCTAAGATTAGTCCTTTACAACAGAAAAAGAAGTGATATTTTGTTATAACTTATATGCTTTTATGGAATAGATATATACTTTTCTAGTATTATTCAAAAAGTGTAAAGTAAGCACACCACTATTATTATAAATTATTGGAAATTACATATGAACGCATTTCAGGGGACAACCAATTATATAGCATCAAAAGATCTTCAATTAGCTGTAAATGCTGCGATTGCTTTAGAAAAGCCACTGCTAATAAAAGGCGAGCCGGGTACCGGAAAAACGATGTTAGCAGAAGAGTTAGCAGCTAGTTTAAATGTAGAGCTTATTCCGTGGCACATAAAGTCGACAACTAAAGCACAACAAGGATTGTATGAGTATGATGCCGTATCTCGCTTAAGAGATAGCCAGTTAGGCAATGATAAAGTTGAAGATATTGGTAACTATATTATTAAAGGTAAATTGTGGCATGCTTTTACTGCAGACAAGCGTCCAGTATTACTGATTGATGAAATCGATAAAGCTGATATTGAATTTCCAAACGATTTATTATTAGAGCTTGATAAAATGGAGTTCTTTGTTTATGAAACTCAAGAAAAAATCGTGGCTAAGCAAAGACCTATTATTATTATTACGTCAAATAATGAAAAAGAGCTGCCAGATGCATTTTTACGTCGTTGTTTTTTTCATTACATCAATTTTCCTGAAAAATCTGAAATGCAAGCCATTGTTGATGTTCACTTTCCCAAGATAAAACAAAAGTTATTAGATGAAGCGCTTGCTTTATTTTTTGATTTACGTGAAATGCCAGGACTGAAGAAAAAACCGTCTACGTCTGAATTAATTGATTGGCTAAAATTATTATTGGCCGAAGATATTTCAGAAGAAGTTTTACATGAAACCAGACAAAAAAAAGTTATTCCGCCATTGCACGGTGCCTTATTAAAGAATGAACAAGATGTTCATTTATTTGAAAAACTTGCTTTTATGAACCAGCGCAACCGTTAATCGAAGGCTGAAATTCTTATGTTAATTGATTTCTTTTGTAAAGTACGCGACTACAAAGTGCCTTGTACATTACGTGAATTGTTAGATTTGCTTCGTGCGTTAGAACAAGGCGTTGTGTTTGCTAGTATTGATGATTTTTATAGTGTAAGTCGTACTATTCTTGTTAAAGATGAAGCGCATTTTGATAAATTTGACCGTGCTTTTGCTGATTATTTTAAAGGCGTGGCGTCATTAGAGTTAGATTTGTCTGAAATACCAGAAGAATGGCTTAGAAAGCAGTTTGAAAAACAATTAAGTGATGAAGAAAAAGCAAAAATAGCGGCTTTAGGTGGTTTAGATAAACTGATGGAAACGCTTGCTGAGCGGCTAAAAGAACAAGAAAAGCGTCATCAAGGTGGTAATAAATGGATAGGCACTGGTGGTACTTCTCCTTTTGGTGCTTATGGCTATAATCCTGAAGGTGTTCGTATTGGGCAAGATAGCTCGCGACATCGTAAGGCGACAAAAGTTTGGGATAAACGCCAATTTAAAAACCTTGATGCAAATGTTGAGATAGGCACACGAAATATTAAGGTCGCGTTACGTAAGTTACGTCAATTTGCTCGCACTGGTAGCAGTGAAGAACTTGCTCTTGATGATACTATTGCCGCGACAGCACGTAATGCTGGCTATTTAGATATTAAAATGAAACCTGAACGCCATAATGCCATTAAGGTTCTGATGTTTTTTGATATTGGTGGTTCAATGGATGATCACATTAAAGTGTGTGAGCAACTCTTTTCGGCAATACATGGCGAGTTTAAACATTTAGAGTTTTTCTATTTTCATAATTGCCTTTATGAAACGGTTTGGCGTGATAATAATCGTCGACAAAGTGAAAAAATAGATTTATTGCAAGTACTGCATACCTATAGTCGAGATTATAAAGTCATTTTTGTGGGAGATGCTACTATGGGGCCTTATGAAATTACGTATCCTGGCGGTAGTGTTGAACATTGGAATGAAGAAGCCGGTAGTGTATGGATGAAAAGGTTAACAGATCACTTCAATAAAGTGATTTGGCTAAACCCTCAACCAGAGTCACAATGGCCTTATTATGCATCGATACAAATAATGCAGCAACTTGTTGAACGTAAAATGTATCCGTTAACGCTGGCTGGCTTAGGGCAAGGTATCAAAGCATTAACTTAATTGTTTCAAAGTAATGGAATAAGGATCACCCTGTTGGAAAATAGCACTATACCTGTTGAACATATGTCTGTTGATAATGTTGCAGCGTTATCGGAAAAAGAAACTAAGCAATACTTAACGCCATTTGCTTTTAAGATGGATAACTCTTTATTTGGTTTACCTCTAGCGACACCAACAAAACGAGGGGTAGCTTTATTGATCGATTTACTTTTAGTGGCTTTATTAAGTGATATACCTGGCGTATTGTTAGCGCTTGCTATTGCAATCACACTTTACTATTTAGGCAATAAAAAAAGAGCACAAGATCAAAATAAAACAAAAGGGCGTAAACGTCGCGCTACTATGCGTTTTATTGCTGCCTCGATGGCGTTTATTATTTTGCTGAGTGTGTTACCCGCTTTATTTAAACTTGTTGGTATTGAAGAAGGTCAACATCAGGATAGTGTTGATAATAATTCGCTATCGTTAAGTCAGTCTTTATCGATTGGCGCAATTACATTGTCTACACTGCAAAAAATACATAATAGTCATTGCAAAAAAATTGAATGTTGGCAAGTTGAGTTAACAGCAGTAGCAGCTAATATTGCAAATGTAAGCGTTGAGAATGAGATAAATGTAGCGCCCACTGAACTCAGTGAAATATTTACCGATATTGTGCAAGAAATTGATTTACCGAAAAAAGATAAAGAACAATTAATTACCGCTATGCAGACGAGTTATGATAAAGAAATTTTTCAGCAACCAAGCGAGTTGATTAAAAATTCAGAAAATAAAATAATAAAAGACTCTTCAGTAATAGAGCAACCTAGCAAACCTATTAATAAAGCTCAGACAGACGTAGCCATTGTTTTAGCAGGAGATGAAAGTTTAATGAGTGGTGATACTCTTGAAGAGAAAGAAACGAATAGACAAGCTTATTCTCTCATTGCATGGCTCAAAGGAATAATAAATGATCTCGGGTTGGGTTTTGGTTGGGCTATGTTTTATTTCACCGTATCCATTGCTTTAGGAAAAGGTCAAACATTAGGTAAAAAACTATTAAAAATTAAAGTAATACAGTTAGATGGTACACCTTTGTCTTTATGGGATAGTTTTGGTCGATACGGTGGTTATGGAGCCGGTCTTGCTACGGGGTTATTAGGCTTTATTCAAATTTATTGGGATCCTAATAAACAAGCTATTCATGACAAAATTTCGGCAACAGTGGTAATTGACCTGAATAAAGCGCGTAAGCCAATATTAGATTAATTAAATTCATGGAGCCCAAGCATAACTGATTTTTGTAAAAAAAGTTCTATCAGTTCGGGTTAACTTAGTTAAATCTTGATCTTGATAGCTATTGTCGGAATAACCTAAGAAAAATACAGTTTGGGGGTTGAGCTTATAAGCATAAATTAGTTGAGTAGATAACGCTTTTATGTTCTCAGAGCCTGAGTATTCAATGTTATCATAAACTAAACTGAATTTAAGGTAACTCAGTACATCAAATTGATAAGATAAGCGTAGTTCAGAAATATTGGCGATATAAACATTAATATCATGATCATCTTCTTTGGCATCTAATTTACTGTAAGTTTGGTAAAAATCAAATTCTAAATGATCAGTAATAAAAACAGTTAAATTACCCGTGGCTTCTATTAAGTCACCTAAACGGTCGTTAGAATAATCAATTTTATCACCAACAATAATATTAAGTGATAAATAAGTACGATTATTTATATTGGCACTGGAATATAGTTGCAGCTGATCTTCGTTAAACATGGAAGTATTACCATCAATATTGGCTATACTCTTATCATAACGAAGTCCAACTCTTTCACCATGAATGAAATCGACTTCTAAGATCGATTGTAAAGGACCATCAATCGTAAAGCTTGCTGTTAACTCTCGCTCTATCAATTCATTATTTATATTATGAGCAATTTTCCACTCGCCTGCCAGACCAGCTTCTTGCCAGTAACTGTCTTGATCGGAATAAAAAGTCCTTTTTAACAATGCTGTATTTGTTTTTATATCTGTTTGGGGCATATAACCTAAATCAGCACGAAAGTCTGCGCCGATAGTTTGATGCTCTATGTCTAACAACCAATATTCAGAATGGTGATTAAAATTCATTTTAAAAGCTTGATCTTTTAAACGGGTATTATTTAGCTCAACGTATTTAGTGGGTTTATTTGAGAATATACTGTCAGAATATTCACTGTTAGAGCTTAATACTTGTGCTTTAATAGCATTTGATTCAGATAAACGATAACGTGCATCAATTCCTGCAACATAGTTATGATAGTTATCTGCAGAACGAAATGTTGCTATAGAGCCTACAGTTAAGTTTTCATTAAAATCATAACGATAACGTAAAGCACTAGCATTATTTTTCTTATCGAGAGTGACTAACCTAGAATTTAAATTGCCAGGCAGTAGTATATTCGTTTCAGTGTCGTTAGCGGTAAAGACACCATAACTGTGCTTATCTATACGCCCAGTGAGTTTAGCCCCAAAATCAGGATCAGCAATATTTCGCGTATATATTAAATCGAAATCACTACTAAAATAGTCGCTATTATCTAAGAAAAAAGCACGTTTTTCTTCATAATATAATGAAAAGTTAGTATTAACGCTAAGTTGTCCGCTATCACTTTCTACGGTAGAGAAATCAGGGTTTATCGTGGCATTTAATAAATTATTGCTATTAATTCCCCAGCGTAAATCAAGACCAGCTTCAATATCATCATTTGTAGTCCAACCATTCGCTGGGTCATCATTAGCTAAATAGACATCACGAAATTCATCTCTTGTTGCTGTAAGAGTTGGTGTGAACCTTAAATTTTTTCCGATGCGAGCATTTTTAAAGCCTTTTGCTTCTGGGTATTGACATAACCAACAAGGGTTATCTCTATTAAGCGGAACATGAGATATACGTAAACTTGTGTCTCTTGGGTAGGTTCTTACTAATTCAATCGCCCATTTTTTTTCTAGACCATCATTTTTAAAATTTAAAATATTATAGGGAATCGCTATTTCTACTTGATAACCTTGACTCGTTATTTTGCCAAAGGAATACCAAAGTCCATCCCAGGAAGTATTTCCTTCACCAGTAATTTCATTGAAGGTAGCATCATTTTGTACGCCATAAGGGTTGACAAAGAATTCGTAATTTAAGCGGCGATTATTGTGGGTATCAAGTTTAATACCGACTAAATCATGAAACCAAGCATTATCACGATCGGTTAAGAATGCCTGAATTTTTTCAGGATTAGGATCTATTGCGAGAAATGATATATAAAGAAATTCACCATTTTCTACCAGTTTAGCGGTCGTTTTTACTGGGCTAGGCAGATTATTCCATGGACTATTTACCAAGTTTAATTCTACAGTAAGGGCATGTAACCACAAATTATCATTGAGTTTGCCATCAATATTAATTTTACCTTCGTAATAGGGGATATCTAAAGGTTGAATTGTTGTTTCACTTTCTTTTTTTGTGTTAAATGCTTGTACTGCTGACATTGGTAATATCAGCAAGCAAGCAACAAAAAGCACAAATAAGTTATTATAACTTAGCTTTTGCATACATCATCCGTAAATTTATTATTATTATGAATTTAAAATATTATATTTATTTTAAATATATCCCTATCGCTATTAATTAATTTTCATATTCTATAGCAAGTTAAGTTTAACTGTATAAATTTTGAGGTAAATTGTTACAAATTTTATTCGTTAACACAATGTTTACTTTATTTTGAGTATTTACGATCGTTTTTTAATAGCGAAATTAATTGTTATATCTTTATTTTCTTCGAAAAAAGGTAATTATCATCGATATTGTGTTGCAGTATTTAGCTAAAAAGTTACTATTGCTAAAGTTAGTTCATTTTTATTTTATGAGTTTTAAATGCCCTTATCGATAATTGATGTTTTTGCCTTGTTTGTCTTTATCCTCTCTTGGTCTGGCTACAGTTGGTTTGCTCGTAAAAAAGCAAAAAGTACGGATTGTTTAGCGCGTAGCTTACATCAGCATAGAATTCACTGGATGCACGAAGCTATTACTAAAGAAATGAGAGTTGGTGAAGCTTCATTATTGTCAAATTTAGAGCGAAATATAACGTTTTTTGCTTCGAGCACTCTATTAATTTTAGCGGGTTTATTAACCCTTTTTGCAAAAATTGAAACCTTAGACATGGTTATTTCATCCATGCCTTATGCCGATCATACTAGCCATTTAATGATACAATTAAAGTTAAGTTTGCTTGCTTTTATTTTTGTTCTATCATTTTTCCAATTTACTTGGTCGATGCGTCAATATGGTTTTGTTAATGTGATGATGGGTGCTGCTCCTATTGATGTTTCAGGTCAAAATGAAAACCTAAAATCTTATGCAAAACAAATGGCCACAGTACAAGACCAAGCTGCTCACGCCTATAATTATGGGCTTCGTTCATATTATTTTGCACTTGCTGCAATGTGTTGGTTTTTTCATCCTGTTTTACTTATTTTGATGAGTATATGGGTTGTTTATACTTTATATACACGTGAATTTAATTCAAAAGCGGTAAAAGCAATTACCGCGGCACAAAGACTATTAAAAGTTGAACGTGATAACAAAATGCAAAATAAGGGTAAGGGGTGAATAAAAGTTTTTCTAAAAAATATCAGCATTATTCGGTAGGTGATTTTGACAGCTATGATTGCTTAAAATTATCAAAAAAATTTTATTTAGTGCTAATATTTTTGTTACGAGGTTATCTCGTTTGGTTGATGTCAGTGACTAATATGCGTGATAGAGTGAGTATCATCTCTTGGATATACCCTGAAAAGTCACTATTTTATTTTAGTTTGTTTTCAGGTGCTATTGGTTTATTTGTTTTATTGATCATTAGTTTACGCAGGCCAGAAGCCGGTTCTTGGGTGCAAACAAGCTGGCGACATTGCAGAAAAATTTTAAGCGTTGCGTTATTGTTTGATTTACTTACCCATGTTATTGCTTATTTTTATTGGCAATTATTTTCTTTAGAGTGGCTTATACTTCAAACGGTAATAACGTTAGCGTTAATATTACTTTGTTATACTAGTGACAGATTTAATATTAATCTATCAGAATTTCCACAAAAAATACCTGAAAAATAACTTCATCAAAAAATTAGAGATATGTATAGTGAATTTAAGCAATAACCCTACTAATAAAGATACAAGAGCCGACGCTAAGACAGAAGAGCGGTTGATTATTCTTGATACGGAAACGACGGGTATCAACCCAAGAGAAGGGCATAGAATTGTTGAAATTGGCTGTGTAGAAATGATCAATCGACAGTTAACTGGCCGAACATTTCATGCCTATATAAAACCGATGGATTCGCGCGGAGAAGTCTTCGTGATGGAGCAAGAGGTAATTAACGTCCATGGTTTAACAAATGAATTTTTAAATGATAAACCTATTTTTTCTCAAGTTGTGGATGAGTTCATAGATTTTATTCGCGGTGCAAACTTGGTTATTCATAATGCTAAGTTTGATGTTGGCTTTATGGATCATGAATTTTCTTTATTGAATTTTGCCGAACGTTCTCGTAATAAAGTACCTATGACAGAAGATATTTGTACTATTACCGATACTTTGAAAACGTCGAAAGACGAGTTTGGATCACCTAAAACCTTAGATTATTTAGCCCGTTTTTATAAAGTTGATAAGCTTATTGATCGTACTTATCATGGGGCTTTAATTGATGCTCAATTGCTTGCTTTTGTGTATATTGAAATGACGCGAAAGCAATCAGCATTTAACCTTTCTGTTGGTGATAATAGTGGTGGTGATGCCAAAGAAATTAGACGACTTAGTAAAGATAGAAAAAAATTAAAGGTTATTGCTGCTACGGTCGATGAAAAAGAAGCACATAAAGAAAGGTTAGCCGTTGTTAAGCAAAAAGGGGGAGAGCCACTTTGGAAATTACCAAGCTATTAGTATTTTGTTTGCTGTTACTAACGAATGTTAATTATGCCGTTGCGCAAAATGCAGAAAAAACAGACGTAAAGGCTATAGAAAAAGATAGTTATCTAACTGATAGTGAAGAAAAAAATCTAACAAAACGAGAAATAGATTTCTATCAAAGCGATAATATTACTAATGAAATACCTTACTTCGATAATCGCTTTCATATTGATGCTGAGCTTGATGAAATAACTCTCATATTTTTTAGAGTGAAGGGTAGTAGGTCTATAATTCTAGTACAACCGGACGGTAAAAAGATACGGTCTAGTGTTCATGATCCTGATACGGTGAAATGGTACGACGATAAGACTTTTGACATGGTAAAAATTACTAAACCTATGCCTGGTCCTTGGCAAGCAATTGGTAATATTTTACCTGAGAGTAAGATATTAATTGTGTCAGAAGTTAAAATTGAAATAGAACCTTTTCCCAATGTTTTATTGTCAGGGGAAACGATAAAAGTTGTTGGTAAGCTTTACAATGGCAATCGAAATATTGAGGTTTCAGAGTTTAAAGAGGTTGTTGAGTTAGATGTAAACTTTTTTAGTACCAATAATTCAGATTATGCAAACTTTGGTGCCGATGCGCTTAAAGTTAGCTCGTTTAGCGATGATGGTCGTGGTCTAGATGAGTATGCGGGAGATAATATTTATACGGGGGAATTCATGTTGAATTTTGCTCCTGGTGAATGGCAACCTGTTTTCGTTATAAAGCTGCCATTAATGACAAGAGAGCTTCGTTATGAGCCTGTTATTTTACATGAAGCACCAGTTGAATTATCGGTAGTGCCTGCAGAAGATGATACCATGGCACATAAGTTAGTTTTGACTATTGACCCTACTTATGTCGATCCAAGTAGTTTAATTTTTCAAGGAAAGATAACATCACCTGATAGACATACAAGACCCTTTTCTATTACGGATAATGAAAATATAGAAAGCCCGACCGTTCGAACTAAAGATTTCCCTTACACTGAACCTGGTATTCATCGTGTGACTGTGAGTGCTTTTGGCCGCACAATAACAGGACGTGAGTTTCGTCTAGCTGTACCTGATTTTTCTTTTAATATTAAAGAATTTCCTAAGGAAATTACGCAAATACCAGAGGAGAATACAGTGGATGAACAGCAAATTGAACTTGCCGATAAATTAGCGCAGCAACAAAAACTAGATGAAGAAAATAGTATGAAAACCATTGTTACTGTTATAGTTGCTAATCTTGTTATTATTTTGTTCGCTATTGCCTTATTTTTCTTTGTACGTAAAAGAAAAGTTAACAGTTAAATTGGTTCGTTTTCTAAACAAAGTAATCTCGCTGATAAATCAATTTACCTTTTATCTCTTAGTAGAAAAACAACTGTTATAAATCAATGAAGGGCTGCTGTTAAGCCTTCTCAAATACTTTCAAGCATCAATATATTCATTTGATACTGATTCATCCTAAAAATTAATCATGTACAAAGCTTTCTTTTTATAAAAGGGACGTGCTTTTTTTAGGAAATAAAGCGCTTTCTTAAATAAACCTACGAATAGAATTTAAGCACTATTTTGGATCAAGCTTAACTGATATTTACCCTTTATGGTGCATTATGACTAAAGTTGAGAATGTTTTTTCCTGCTATATTGCTGTAATTATTGAGTATTTTTAATTGGCATTATATTTGCTATTTTCTAGTTACTCGTATGAGGGATATTGGTAAGTCACTTATCAATATCACAATTTGGTAATAGACATCTAGGGTTCCGGCTTTTTAGCGACTGGACCGAGAGTTGTCGACCTTTATTTGAAGGTTACACGGAGGGATAAAAGCCCGGGAGAAGATTAGAGCAATGTCTCTCATACTTTCTATGTGTAACTAAAGGATAAAGATATGAATATTATTAAACATTTACGTAGCTCAGTTTCTAAATTCCTCACACTTAGCGCTCTTTGCAGCGTTGTTTTGTTTAACTCAGTAGCCAGTGCAGCAGATGAAAAACCTACTTTCCGTTTAGCTTGGACTATTTATGTCGGCTGGATGCCTTGGGATTATGGTAATGCGTCAGGCATTGTAAAAAAATGGGCTGACAAATATGACATCAACATTGAAGTTGTTCAGGTTAATGATTATGTCGAATCTATTAACCAATATACGGCTGGTGGTTTTGATGCAACCGTAATGACAAATATGGATGCATTAACTATTCCTGCAGCCAGTGGTGTTGATTCTACAGCGGTAATTATTGGTGATTTCTCTAACGGTAATGATGGTGTTGTGCTTAAAGGTAAAAAAACACTAGCTGATATTAAAGGACAAAATATTAACTTAGTTGAACTAAGTGTTTCTCATTATTTATTAGCTCGCGCACTAGAAACTATCTCGCTAACTGAACGTGATGTACGTGTTGTAAATACCTCGGATGCTGACCTTGTTGCCGCATTTACTACTGATGATGTAACGGCAGTCACTACCTGGAACCCATTATTAAGTGAAATAACCGCAATGCCAAATACCAGTAAAGTATTTGACTCTTCAATGATCCCTGGTGAAATCATCGACTTGTTAGTTGTTAATACACAAACACTTAATGATAACCCTAAATTAGGTAAAGCCTTAACAGGTGCTTGGTATGAAATTATGGCCACTATGCAAGGTAGCGATCAAAAAGCTATTGATGCACGTACCATGATGGCAGAAGCTTCAGGCACTGATTTAGCAGGATACGATGCACAATTAGCTTCAACAAAAATGTTCTTCAATGCTAAAGATGCCGTAATGTTTAACAACAGCGCTGACCTTAAAAATACCATGGGTAAAGTAGCAGAATTTTCATTTAAACATGGCTTATTAGGTGAGGGTGCAAGTGATGCTACATTCATTGGTATTGAAACACCAAGTGGCGTTTATGGTAACAAACAAAATATCAAACTTCGTTTTACTCCTTCATTTATGCAAATGGCTATCGACAATAAACTATAAGGCTGATTGTTATGCGTTTAATGAATAGTAAACCCAGTCGTTCAGTACGACTGATTTTAAACTTATTACCTTTTGTTCTCTTGTTAATTATTTATACGGTTGCATCTGATGCACGCTTATTAGAAAACCCAAGTGACAAATTATTACCTTCATGGTCAAGTTTTGCTGATGCGGTACAGCGTATGGCATTTGAACCAAGTAAACGTACTGGCGAATATTTGTTATGGGCTGATACCGGGGCAAGTTTAGAACGCTTATTTTTTGGGGTTGGTATTAGTGCACTTATTGGTTTAGTTCTTGGGGTTATTAATGGCATGTTGCCGCTGTTCAGAGCAACACTTTCTCCTTTGGTTACCGCTATTTCGTTAATTCCACCAATGGCGATATTACCGATATTGTTTATCGTCTTTGGTTTGGGTGAATTATCTAAAGTAATGCTAATTATCATTGGTATTTGTCCTATTTTAATTCGTGATTTACAACTACGTACACAGTCATTACCTGCAGAGCAGTTACTTAAGGCACAAACCTTAGGTGCTAATACATGGCAAATAATGATTAGAGTAGTGTTACCACAAGTATTACCACCATTATTGAGCGCAGTCCGTTTAACCTTAGGCAGTGCATGGTTGTTCTTGATTGCGGGTGAAGCCATTGCCGCAACAGAAGGTTTAGGGTATCGGATCTTTTTAATTCGTCGTTATTTAGCCATGGACGTAATCTTACCTTACGTACTTTGGATTGCGGTATTAGCTTTTTTAATGGATACCATTTTACGACTTATTTCAAAGCGCGCTTTTCCTTGGTACCACGGTAAAGGAGGAGAAGAATAATGACAGATCCATTCATTAAAAATACGGTTGAGCCTATTATTGAAATTAAACAAGTTTGGAAAGAATACGGTGATCATATCGTGCTTGAAAAACTTAACTTAAACGTACAAGCCGGCGAATTTATTAGCATTGTTGGTGCCTCAGGTTGTGGTAAAACAACGTTATTAAATATGTTATTAGGTACTGAAGATCACAGTAGAGGGGACGTTTTACTTGATGGCGAACCTATGCCTAAAGAGCCTAACGCAACTCGCGGTATTGTTTTTCAAAAGTATTCAGCTTTTCCGCACCTTAATGCTTTAGAAAATGTCATGTTAGGTGCCGAATTTGCCAAAGCTCCATTTTTCGGAAAAGTGCTTGGTAAACAACGTAAAGAAATTAAAGAAAAAGCGTTAGAGATGTTAACTGCCGTTGGCTTAGGCCATGCGGCTGCTAAATACCCAAGTGAGTTATCTGGTGGTATGCAACAGCGTTTAGCTATTGCTCAAGCTCTGATTAAAGAGCCTCGTATTTTATTACTGGATGAGCCTTTTGGTGCACTGGATCCAGGCATTCGTAAAGACATGCATAAACTGGTACGAGAGTTATGGCAAAAGCGTGGTTTAACCATTTTTATGATTACTCACGATTTGTCGGAAGGTTTTAGCCTTGGATCGCGTGTTTGGGTATTAGATAAGCCGCGAATCGATCCACAACAGCCAGAGCGTTACGGAGCACAAGTTGTTTACGATATTGCGCTTAATTCAGCGCAGGCTATTCCATCAACAATACAGACGTTAATAGAAAAAGAAGCAACAGCTAAAGACGCTGTTCAGGAGAACACTCATGAGTAAAGATATTTCGTTACAAAAACCACTACAAGAGCCACCACAAGGCGTGATTTATCAAGACACTATTCCAGGTGCAAGCCATTGGTCTATGGTTATTCCTGCAGGCAAAGTATTAGCTGTTACCGATATAGAAGGCGGTGCTAATGTTTCTATGTTGTTTTATAACCCACATAACTTATTAGAGCGTTACAACGCCCCTGATACATTAAAGTGCCAACATACGTTTAAGCTAACTCATGGCCATTGCTTGTATTCAGATATGGGGCGTATTTTCTGTTCAATTGTGCGTGATGACACCAACTGGATTGACAGTGTTGGTGGTGTTGCTAATAAACAAAAAGTGGCAGAAAAATGGGGTGAAAGAAATTACCAAAGCGACCGTAATGCTTGGTTGCAAAACGGGCACGACAGTTTATTAGTTGAAGTGGCTAAATATGGTTTAGGCAAACGTGACTTAGCGGCTAACATCAATATTTTCAGCCAAGTTAAAACCAATGACGATGGCGATTTAAGCTTTGTTCCAAATCACAGTAAAGCCGGCGATACCGTAGAATTACGTTTTGAAATGGAAACGCTAGTGGTATTCACTACATGCCCTCATCCAATGAACCCCGCAAGCGAATATCCTAATCGTTCTGTGAGCATTGCTTTAAGCGAAGCTCCTGCAATGACAGATGATGATAAATGTTTAAATTCTAGCGATGAAAATGGTCGCGGTTTTGAAAATAACCGTCGTTATAACTTTCAACAAAATCTAATGCATAGTTGCCAACACCCGCATCACTCACATGCTAATCACACTGAAACACAAGGAGCATAATCATGATCACTTCAAGTCAACTTAAAGTAGAGCAAGCGACTCGCAGCGATACTGTCCTTGCCGGTGACTATTACATGCAAGTACTTAAAGCAGGGCAAACGCTACGCATTTTAGATTTAGAGGGTAACCAAGCGGCAGATACATTATTTTACAGCGCGAACGACCCAAGTGAGCGTTACAGCGCCATGGATACTATCCGTGAGCAAGGTAATGTGTACTTAACGACAGGAAGCAAATTGCTTTCTAACGACGGTAATGAGATGTTAGAAATTACTGCCGATACTTGTGGTCGTCACGACACATTAGGTGGTGCGTGTGCAACCGAAAGTAATACAGTGCGTTACGCGATAGAAAAAAAATGTATGCATGCTTGTCGCGATAGCTGGTTATTAGCCGTAGCCGAAAACCCACAATACGGATTAAGTAAACGCGATATTACTCACAACATTAACTTCTTCATGAATGTACCTGTAAGTAGTGACGGTGGTTTAAGTTTTGCTGACGGTATCAGCGGAGCGGGTAAATATGTAGAAATGACAGCTGCAATGGACGTAATTGTTTTATTGTCGAACTGTCCTCAATTGAATAACCCTTGTAATGCTTATAATCCAACCGCAGTTGAAATGCTGATTTGGGATTAATTAAAAGATAACGTGCTGTAAATAAACTATTTAGCAGCCATTACGAGCCAGCAAGGACGACCTTGTTACCAAACGCTCAGTACTATTTTCGGGACGACCCAACCTTTAAAAGGTCATCATTATGTTCACTAAAGTATTAATTGCCAACCGTGGCGCAATCGCTTGTCGTATTATCCGTACCCTATCAGAAATGGGGGTTCAAAGTGTTTCTATTTATAGCCTAGCCGATGCAGATAGCCTGCATGTTTCTCAAGCTGACGAAGCTTATTCATTAGGCGAAGGTGGCGCTAAACAAACGTATCTTGATATCGAAAAAGTTATCGCTATCGCCAAAGAATGTGGCGCGCAGGCTATTCACCCAGGTTACGGTTTTTTAAGTGAAAATGTTGAGTTTGTTCGAGCATGTGAAGAAAATGATTTAGTATTTTTAGGGCCAACACCAGAACAAATGCTTGAGTTTGGTCTTAAACATAGAGCACGTGAAATTGCTGAAGAAGCTAACGTGCCGTTATTACCAGGTAGTGATCTACTTGAAGATTTAAATGATGCATTAACGTGTGCTGAAAAAATTGGTTACCCAGTAATGCTGAAAAGTACTGCTGGTGGCGGTGGTATTGGCATGCAGCGCTGTAATAGCGCAGAAGAATTAAGCCAAGCTTATGATTCAGTAAAAAGATTAAGTGAAAACAACTTTAGTAACAGCGCATTATTTTTAGAAAAATTTATTGTGCAAGCGCGCCATATTGAAGTGCAAATTTTTGGTGATGGTGAAGGTTATGCTATCGCTCTGGGTGAACGAGATTGCTCAGCACAACGTCGTAACCAAAAAGTAATTGAAGAGTGTCCAGCACCTAATTTAGCCGACGATGTTCGTCAACAATTACATAGTACAGCAACCCGTTTAGCCGCTTCGGTTAATTATCGTAACGCAGGTACGGTAGAGTTTGTTTTTGACCAACAAGATCAAAAATTCTACTTCTTAGAAGTAAATACACGCTTACAAGTTGAACACGGTGTAACCGAGTTAGTATATAACGTTGACCTTGTTAACTGGATGGTATGCTTAGCGGCAAAAGAGTTAGCGCCATTAGCTGAACTTGAAAAAACATTAGTGGCTAAAGGTCATGCTATTCAAGTGCGTATGTATGCAGAAGACGCGAATAAATCATTCCAACCAAGCGCCGGTTTAATTAGTCATGTTAAATGGGCAACAGAAGTTGACCAAGGCACATTACGTATTGATCACTGGTTAGAAAGTGGCACTGAAGTGTCACCATTTTTTGACCCTATGTTAGCTAAAGTTATTTGTCATAGTAAAACACGTGAACAAGCGCTTACCGGCTTAAAACAAGCACTTATTCGTAGTGAAATTTACGGTATAGAAACCAATAAAGATTATTTACACCAGTTATTAAGCAGTAAAGTAGTAGAAGATGCCGAGCTATTAACACAAACATTAAATAGCTTTGTTTACTCACCTTGTTCAATTGACGTGTTAGCTGGTGGTACACAAACCACTATTCAAGATTACCCTGGTCGTAAAGGTTACTGGAATATCGGTGTACCACCCTCAGGTCCAATGGACAGTGTTAGTTTTCGTTTAGCGAATACCTTATTAGGTAATACCGATGATGCTGCAGGTTTAGAGATTACTGTTAGTGGCCCAACATTACGCTTTAACAGTGCAACACGTATTGTTTTAGCCGGTGCCACAATAGACGCGGAATTAGATAACGTTAGTGTGACTAATGGTGTTGTTATTAACGTGGAAGCAGGACAAACTTTAACACTGGGTAATATTAAAGGGGCTGGTTCACGTGCTTATCTAGCCGTACAAGAAGGTATTCAATGTCCAGATTATTTAGGCAGTAAATCAACCTTTACGCTAGGTCAATTTGGTGGTCATGCCGGTCGTGCTTTACGTACGGGTGATGTATTAAGCATTGCAGACTTTTCTGAATGCACATTTGAAGGTACTGAAACACAAGGCTCAACGTTATTACCTGATATTACCGATGAATGGACTATTCGTGTTATTTACGGACCACATGGTGCGCCAGACTTCTTCTGTCCTGAAGATATTGATGCCTTCTTTGATGCAACGTGGAAAGTACACTTTAACTCAAGCCGTACTGGTGTGCGTTTAATGGGGCCAAAACCTAAATGGGCACGTAATGATGGTGGAGAAGCAGGATTACACCCTTCAAACATTCACGATAATGCTTATGCGGTTGGTACCATTGATTTCACTGGTGATATGCCAGTTATCCTAGGTCCTGACGGCCCAAGTTTAGGTGGTTTTGTTTGTCCCGTTACCATTATCAAAGCAGATTTATGGAAAGTAGGTCAGTTAAAAGCGGGGGCGAGCATTCGTTTTCAACCCGTCTCTATTCTTGATGCGCAACAGTTAGAAACACAACAAATTGAACAATTACAATCAGCTCAGTTTGTTGAACAAAAAGCACCAACAGAACTACCTGAAAGTGCTATTATCAAAACAATTGATAAATCAGAGTTAAACGAGCAAGTAGTTTACCGCGCCAGTGGTGAAGACTACTTATTAGTTGAATACGGTGAGCAAGTATTAGACGTTGCCTTACGTTTCCGTGTTCATGCCTTGATGTTAAAACTACAAGAAATGAATATTGCTGGTATTGAAGAATTAACGCCAGGTATTCGTTCCCTACAAATACATTACGATAATTTATTGCTACCACAAGCCACGTTGCTTGACTTATTAGCAGAAGCGGAACAGGCATTAGGGGATGTAAGCCAATTAACTGTGCCATCACGTATTGTGCATATTCCTTTATCTTGGGATGATTATGCAACACGTTTAGCGATTAAAAAATACGATGAATTAGTGCGTAAAGACGCCCCTTGGTGTCCTGATAATATTGAATTTATTCGTCGCATTAATGGCTTAGATTCGGTTGAAGAAGTAAAAGAAATTGTTTTCAACGCAAGTTACTTAGTGATGGGCTTAGGTGATGTCTATTTAGGAGCGCCAGTGGCAACACCGCTAGATCCTCGTCATCGTTTAGTTACCACAAAATATAACCCTGCACGTACATGGACTCCTGAAAATGCTGTTGGCATTGGTGGCGCTTATTTATGTGTTTATGGTATGGAAGGCCCAGGTGGTTATCAGTTTGTTGGTCGTACTTTGCAAATGTGGAACCGCTACCGTAAAACAGCAGAATTTCAAAAACCGTGGTTATTACGTTTCTTCGACCAAATTAAATTTTACCCCGTAAGTAGTGAAGAATTGACACAAATTCGTCATGATTTTCCACGTGGTGATTACCCATTAAAAATTGAAGAAACAACTTTTAGCTTAGCGCAATACCAAGAAAGCTTGAGTGAGAACCAAGAGTCAATTGTTGCCTTTAAAGACAAGCAGCAAAAAGCGTTTGAAGCAGAGCGTCAACAATGGCAAGAATCAGGACAAGCTAATTTTGTTGCCGACGAAATGACTCAAGTAGAAACTGATGTTGTGAGTTTAACTGCCGAACAACGCGGTGTTGATAGTCATGTCGCGGGTAATATTTGGAAGATTCTAGTGAAGCCAGGTGAAAAAGTGACAGCTGGACAACCGTTATTAATTTTAGAAGCTATGAAAATGGAAATTGAAGTAGTAGCACCTGCCGCAGGTACTGTTGCAAGCTTAGTTCAAAAAGAAGGTGCGCAAGTACACGCTGGACAACGTTTATTGATTTTGGAGAAAAACTAATGATTGATACTAACAATATGATCACACAAAACATGACCATTAGCGCTTTACAAGATGCTTACCGTAGTGGTGAATTAAACGTTGAAAGTTTTTTAACCGCTAAATTAAAGCAAGCTAAAGACGATCAAAATAATGTTTGGTTAGCGACGGTTTCAGATGAGCAGTTAACTGAAATGTTAGTGGCACTGAGCGATAAGTCGCTCGACGAGTTACCTTTATACGGCGTACCTTTTGCGATTAAAGATAATATTGATTTAAACATTTTGCCGACTACTGCCGGCTGTGAAGCGTATCGTTATCAGCCTGAGCAATCAGCGCAAGTTGTGCAATTGTTAATGGCAGCGGGTGCGATTCCATTAGGTAAAACTAATTTAGACCAATTTGCCACTGGGCTTGTGGGGGTTCGAAGCCCATGGGGTGCAGTAAAAAATAGTTTTAACCCTGAATATATTTCAGGCGGTTCAAGCTCGGGTAGTGCCGTTGCGGTTGCTAACGGTAACGTAAGCTTTTCATTAGGTACCGATACTGCAGGCTCAGGCCGTGTACCTGCAGCGCTTAATAACATTGTGGGGTTAAAGGCGACAAAAGGTTTGTTGAGTTGTACTGGTGTGGTGCCTGCTTGTAAAAGTTTAGATTGCGTTACCTTTTTTGCTAATACGGTTGATGAGTTAAATGAACTATTAACGATTGCGGCAAAACAAGATATGAGCGACTGCTACTCTAGACTCAACCTGGGCGCTGATGCGGTTTATCAACCAGCGTCAGGTCTTGCGTCATTAAAAATTGGTGTGCCAGAACAAGAGCAGCTTGCCTTTTTTGGTGACGAAAGCGCACAAGCCTTATTTGAGAATAGCGTTGAGCAGCTAAAACAAGCTGGCACAGAAGTAGTTACTATTAACTTTCAACCGTTTTTAGATGCCGCGAAACTGCTGTATGAAGGCCCTTGGGTTGCAGAGCGTTACGCTGCTATTGAAGAATTTTTTGTTAACGACCCTAAACAATGTTTACCTGTTATTGAAACCATCATTGGTGGTGCAACTAAACATTCTGCGGTAAGTGCTTTTAAAGCAATGTATAAATTACAGGCTTTCAAAGTGGAATGTGATGCCATCCTTGCTGAATTAGATTGTATTGTCACGCCAACTGCTGGCACTATTTATACTATAGCGGAACTTGAAGCCGATCCGATTCAGCTAAATTCTAATTTAGGCTATTACACCAACTTTATGAATTTATTGGATTATGCCGCAATTGCTGTGCCTGCCGGCTTTTTAGCATCAGGATTACCGTTTGGTATTACCTTATTTGGCCCTGCGTTTAGCGACCGTTTACTATTGAGCGCTGGCGCTAAAGTACAACAACTGAATAACTTTACCTTAGGAGCGACGCAGCAAGCTCTAAGTAAAGTAAGTAGTACAGTTTTAAGTGATGCAAATGTAGAGCAAGTTGATATTGCTGTTTGTGGCGCACATTTAACTGGTTTTCCACTGAATCACCAATTAACAGAGCGTGGTGGCTACTTAGTGAAAAGTTGTAAAACCTCTGCGGATTATCGTTTTTACGCATTAGCAGGTGGTCCTCCTTTTCGCCCAGGTTTAATTCGAGTAGCAGAAGACGGAACCGCCATTGACGTTGAAGTGTGGCGTATACCGGTAAGTACTGTTGGGAGTTTTTTACAGGGAATAGGGCAACCATTAGGATTAGGTAAAGTTGAACTAGACGATGGTAGTTGGATAACTAGCTTTATTTGTGAAGGGTACGCAATCGAATCTGCTACTGATATTACGCATTTAGGCGGCTGGCGCGCTTATGCTAATCAAAATATGTAATTGCTCGAAATGATATATCAATAAGACCAGTTTCATTCATTAGGTTACAATTTTATACATAGAAAAAATTGTCAAATACAAGGCATTTATTTCAATAACTAGTTGTTCTAATTATTAAATAAATAATGATGTAGTTGATGGTTTTAACAAGTAGAAATGATCACATAGTTAGTGAAATTGGTATAAATATAAGCTTTAAATTTAAATCTTACGTATTGTGATCCTTTAATCGTTCGCAATAAGTAAACCAAAATATGTTTATCTGCGTATAATTAATTACTACCATTTTAGGAGTAATGATAATGTTCGCAATTTTTAAGAAAGATCCAGTTAAAAAGTTAAATAAGGCTTATGAAGCTAAGCTTGAACTAGCGATGAACGCACAAAGAAGTGGCGATATTAAATCGTATGCTATGATTACCGCTGAAGCGGAAGCAATTAGAGAAAAAATAGTAGTGTTAGAAAAATCTACCATAGATTAAGAGACTAATTAGTGATAATAAACAGTTGGTTATAACAATAAGTCATCAAAAATAACCAACTATTCTCTACTTTTATACTACAGTGAAGTTCTTGTTGATAGAATATATTAGAGTTTAATTTCACTAATTTGAATTTGAGGTTGTATATTTGTAAAATTTGCCAAATCCGCCATTATGGTCTCGGCATTAGGCCCAAAAGCTTCTTCAAAACTTTCAACTGAATCAAATGTCATATGTGCCATTGCAATAAAGGCAGGATCTTCCCCAGGAGCACCACCAGCAAGGCCAGAATCAACAGTTACATGCTTTAAGCTATCTCCCAACAGTTCTCCAACTAACGAAATATGTGTTTTACAGTAATAGTTTATGTCGAAAGTTCCATCTAAAGACTTTGGATACATCACGCTAACTTTTATCATTGTTTTTATCCTTTTCGCTTATATTTATTTAACGGTTTAGCATACGACTAACACTTAATGCAGGTTAATTTTTAGCTTGTTATTTAAACACCTTAAGGATGATACACGGAGGTAAATTACTATTACAACTCATTTTTCATGCATTATTAAATGTCAGAAGGTGCAAAAGGTGCTAATTTTTATTTAATCAACATAGATGTAGCCCTTTATCATTATCGCTATATTGACAATATTTGATAAATGATTGTCGAGAATAAAGAATATATAGAATAATTATAGAGTAAGCTTTTACTCCTAATTGCTAATGAAAAAGTGAATTAGCTGCTGTTTATTCCTCATGTAATACAATGTTAACGAGTTTATGGACGATAGGAGACACAATAATGATGGCTGGAAATGCAACGAGAAAAGCAAAGCTCCAAGCGTTTAACCAAATATCAATGATGTTGCTCACCATACCTACGTTAAAAACACTGATAACGAAAGACATAATACATGACATGAGCAATGCCATAAAAAAAGAAAATACTATTTTGTGATGTTTACGTGAAATCATTAAATTACTCTAAATTGGCATAACGCCTTGCTTAAGGGAGGGAGGCAATAATGGGCTAAAATAAGCGATGAATGAAGAAAAGCCAACAGTTATTTTTTATTTGTTGTCTTTATATAATGTATTAGACTTATTTCACTGTAAAATAAAGGTATTGCTTATCTTTCGGTTTAACTTGATAGAATAGGGGATAGCTTATGATGTTACCATTGAAGTCGATAACTTACTTTTGTTTGCAAAGATGCTGACTGATATTCGGGTGTTATTGATAAATAATGTAATAGCGAGTTATGGTAAAAGTATATTAACGAAAACAACGAACCAAAAACCTTTTTGTAAAGAGTAAAAATGAAGATTGAAGAATATAATCATGATAACAACGAAGTGGAAGTTATTTATTTTGCTGGTGGATGTCTTTGGGGAGTACAGGAGTTTCTTAAGTATCTACCAGGGGTTTCTAAAACTGAAGCAGGACGAGCTAATGGGTTAACGGATAGTACTAAAAGTAGTTATGATGGTTATGCTGAGTGTGTAAAAGTAATTTTTTCTCCCAATGTAGTTAATGTTAATGAACTTATTGGTTATTTTTTTGAAATAATTGATCCATATAGTATTGATAAGCAAGGGGAAGATGTAGGAAAGAAATACCGAACTGGAATATACAGCAAACAAAGTAGTCACCTCAAAAGTGCTACTCGGTTTATTAACTGTCGTGATGATGCGGATAAGATTGTTGTAGAAATATTACCGCTTCTTAATTATGTGAAAAGTGACGAGGAACACCAAGAAAGGTTATCTCGCTTTCCAAATGATTACTGTCATATCCCTAAAAAAATATTACATAAATATAAGTAGCGTTAATGTATTTAATGTTCGAGGTAATTGATTCTTTATATAGTGTTAGTGATATTTCGATTATTGCTGTGAACAAATGAGTTAAAATATTCATATTAACGATTTTTTATACTGAAAGCTTGTTATAAACTTTGTCGTAATCAATTTGTGATAAATTTTAGCTATTAGTGCTGCTATATTCTCACCAAACCAGTAAACGCCAATTGATAATCTACATCAGTTGTGGTTTCTTTTTGTACTAATGTAAACCAAGTTACTTCTTGTCTAGTTTACATCTATGATGTTTTACTGACTGCTATATAATGCCCGTCAACCTAACGATTATAACTAAAGCTAATATCACTGATGGTATTCCTGCTTGATGTTTCGATATTTAAGCTCTGTTTTTACATTAGCAATTGAAGCAGTTAACTTTTGTTGATGTATTTTGTGCTTAAAAGAAAAGATCGTTTTTTACCAATAGAGTGAATAGAGAATATTAACATGATTCGAATTGTACAAGTTGCCTTACCTGCTTTGTTATTTAGTCTATCGACTTCTGTATTAGCATCTGATGTGAATAAGGAAACAAATAATGAAGTAAAAAATGAGATGGAAGAATCAAGTCATGATATTGAAAAAATCATGGTGGAAGGTTCAACTACAGCAAATAACAAACCTGTAGGGACCTTTGGCTCGCCAGTGTCAAATTTAGAATATGACCCACGTGTAGATCTTCAATCACGTAATATGGCTGAAGCCCAAGCAGATGTAACAATTCGTGGTGGAATTTTTGAAAATACCGGGTTTAGGGTCGGCAGTGCCACTTTAGTTGACCCACAAACGGGGCATTACTTTGCTGAAATTCCTATTGCTCAAGAAATGTTGAGTAATGCTAACGTACTTACAGGGGTTGATAATGCGCTTCTAGGGATGAATAGCTCTGTAGGAACTGTATCTCGTGAATGGAAAGAGATAAAAACGTCGGGTAGTGCTTCAATTGGGGTAGGTAATAATAATTCTAATCTACAACGAATACATAGTGCTGTTAGTATTGAACTTGACGATTTCACTGATTGGACTATTGGTTTTGAAGGTGAATATTCACGCTCTGAAAGTGACGGTACTATAGAGTTTGGCGATCACGACTTTCAGCGAGCTTCAGGCCGCATTCAGTTAGCGAGTCCATCATCTCAAACTGATTTGTTTTTTGGCTCTCAAGAAAAGTTTTTTGGCTGGCCGAATATGTACACACCATTTAATGTTAATGAAACTGAAGATATTAAAACAGAGTTATTTATATTGAATCATAAACAGCATTATGCTCAAAATAGTACATTTGAAGTATCTGCTTATTATCGTAATAACAACGATCATTATATTTTTTCTCGTGAAAACCCAGAATCATTTCAATCTTTTCATGAAACGAATGTAAAATCGATAGGTTTGTCTGGTCGTCATGTACAAACAGCTGAATTTGCATTAAATTATTCAGCACAGTTTATAGAAGATAACATTACATCAACCTCACTTGAAAATAATTTTACCTCTCGTTCCTATTACAAATTCAGTGTATTACCTGAATATAGAATAGAGTTAGCTGATGAACAACAGTTATCTTTTCGTTTAGGGGCTGCTTTTGATGATACGAACCGTGACGATTCACAAGCTTCATTAATTGGTGATATCACATGGAATACAATCAATGCAGATGATACTTCTCAAACACTTTATGTTTCTTATGCAGAAGCTAGTCAAGTAGCTGGTTATACGGCTATTGGTGGAAGTAATACCGGTGGATTATTTAGAAGTAATTACGAGCTTGATCGAGAAACTACGAAAAATATTGAACTAGGACTCGCCTTAGATCGCGACACTTGGCGTTTGGATTCTGCTATTTTTTATCGACAAGATAATGATTTAACAGATTGGACTTACAGCTTAAGTTCAACCTCTGCTCGTACTGCCAATCCGGTTGACATAGATACATTAGGTGTTGAGTTAATTGCAATAAAGCGGTTAGAAAATGCTGAAATAATCACTAGTTATACCTTTCTCGATAAATCGGAAGACTACGGCCTTGCTGATATTGATGCTAGCTTTTATGCTTTGAACTTTCCAGACCACCGTGTAACCTTAGGTGTGATCTGGCGTCCTACTAGCATTGTTGAAGTGCGTGTTGATAATGAATGGCGTAAGCAGCAAGAAAATATTCTTCGCAACGGAGATGAAGATGCTTTATTTACACACCTAACGGTAAAAATATCTCCTTCACAAATTAAAGGTTTAGATATTATGCTTGCTGCTGATAACCTTTGGGATGAGTCTTTTGAAGAAGTGCCTGGTACCCCTGGTCGTGGTGAGCAATATACTATTAGTGCTACTTACCATTGGTAATATAGTAAAGGTTTAGTACCTCCTATTCATTGATTAGGGGGAATAGTTTTAAGCAGTATTTGAGCAAGATGAAATTGTGTATTTATTAGGGTAGTTATTAAATACATTAACTTTACTTATAGAGATTTTGAATGATTTATTTAGTGATAACTACGTTGATTTGGGCTTTTTCTTTTGGTCTTATTGGTAATACGCTTAAAGGTATTGATCCACTGCAGATCGCTGATACTCGACTATTGTTGGCATTACTTGCTTTTCTTCCTTTTATAAAGCTACGCAATACTAACTGGCAAGAAAAAAAGCAACTGATATTACTGGGAGCTTTTCAGTATGGTGTAATGTATACCTGTTATCTCTCTGCTTTTCGTTATTTACCCTCCCATTTAGTTGCACTATTTAGCGTACTTACACCGCTTTATATTGTTATTATTAATGACCTGCGACAACGCAGTTTTACTCCTTGGTATTTATTAGCCACTATACTTTCGGTGTTTGGAGCAGCGATTATAAAAATGGGCAATATTGACTCAAACGAAATTTGGTTAGGGTTTGGTCTTATGCAAATAGCTAATATTGCTTTTGCGTTTGGGCAAGTTTATTATCGTGATTGGAAACAAAAACGACCACATATTAGCGACAGCTCTGTTTTTGGCTTTTTATATCTTGGTGCTACTGTCTTTACTATACTTGCAACATTATTAATTTCACAAAAGCCACCTTTACCTTTAGATGCAACACCTGAGCAGTGGTTGGTCTTAGTGTATATGGGGGTAATAGCTTCAGGACTTAGTTTCTTTTTTTGGAATAAAGGAGGAACTCAAACAAGTGTCGGAGTATTAGCTACCTTTAATAATGCTGTTGTGCCGTTAGCTATGTTTGCTTCTTTATTTGTGTTTGGTGAAGCAAAAGGTGGTACAACAGAAGAGCTTGCACGACTTGCTATTGGTTCCTTGTTTATTGTTACAGCACTGTTGATAGCTAAACGCAGATCTTAACCTTATAAACTTAGGTTGATGATATAGCTACTGATTACGCAATAATTATCGTACTTATGTAGATTTTATTTCAGAAAATATTGTTATACTGTCCTTATACAGAAAAATTAAAAACTATTTAAATGAAATTTACAATAGGCTTTAGAAACGTTACGCATGAAGATTTAGATTTTTTATTAATTTTAAGAAAAAAATCAATGTCTAAGCATTTAGCAAATGCAAAAATAAAACTAACCAATGAACAACACCTTGAAAGAGTGAAAGAGCATTATTACGATTCACATATTATCCTAAGAAATCGTAAACCAATAGGTCTACTAAAACTCGGAATCGTTTCTCTTAATAATACCAGCAAGAGTTTGCATATCAGGCAATTACAAATATTGCCTGAATATCAAGGTAAAGGGATCGGCAGTAAAGTGTTAAAGGTCGTTAAAAAAAAGGCATTACAGCTTCAACTACCTATTACTCTGAATGTATTATTAAAAAACCCTGCTAGAGGGCTTTATTTACGTCATGGCTTTCAAATTGAAGGAAAAAATAAAGTAGAATTTCAGATGCGCTGCCCACTTGATGTTCTAGCTATTTAATTTGAGAGCGTAGGTTAATATATCAGACCTCTATTTTTTACTTTATTGACATCAATACGCGATGGTGTCACTGAACCATCTACTAAAGGTTGAGTGGCAATTGCTAGTGCTTCTATTACTTTATGTAACGAAGGTAAATTTAATGAAGACAGATCATCAGTTACATTATGATAATGTTTATCTTTGTCTAATTGAGTGCTACTAAAGCTATGGGCAGGTACGCCTAATCTTGCTAATGTTGCATTGTCTGAACGATAAAACAAACCTTGTTCAGGATAAGGGTCTTGATGAATTTCGTTACCCGATTTAGCTAACACTTGGTTTAATTGTTGACCTAAATTAGAACGTTCCATTCCTGTCATCCACATTGTACCTGCGCCAAACTTAGACGGTTTACCAATCATTTCAATATTAATCATTGCAGTGATGCTGTTAGGATCTACTTGCTTTGAAAAATATTGTGATCCAAAACCTCCGAGCTCTTCTGCACTAAACGCTGCAAACATTAAGGTACGAGCATTGTCATTTTGTTTAGCGTAATGCTGAGCAATATTAATAATTGCGGTTGTGCCAGAAGCATTATCATCAGCACCATTAAAAATATGATCACCTTCACTATTTGTCATACCTAAATGATCATAGTGGGCAGAATAAAGTACGATTTCGTTTGGTTTGGTTTTTCCGGGTAATACGGCTATTACGTTGCTAAGTTCACTGATACTTTTTTTGTTTTTAGCGACAAGACCTATGTTTTTAACTTCTTCTGATGTTACTTTAGAAAGCGCTATTACTATTGTGCCACCAATATCTTGCTGATTATTTTTTTCTACCAGTTTAGTGACTCCGCGGGCAAATCGTTGTTGATAGCGTTGGAATGTTTTTTCATGTGCAGGGTTTAAAAGAACCAGGTGATCTCCACCTTGGCTATTTATATTGCTCAGTGCGTCACGCAAGCTATCATCTTTACCAATAGTGTGAATTGTAAACTCATTGCTCTTTACCCCATTAGTCATTAACCATGACACGTCTGTTGCTGTACTGGCTATTGTTAAGTTGTCAGTGAGCTGTGCTTGTCCATTTAAAACTAAGTCGAGTTTTGTAGAACTCATTTTTGATATTTTATATTTCTGTAAAAAGCTATGCGCTGCGATATCTTCAGTGCCGATTAAACCGCTTTCTTGAAAACGGCTTGCTATGTAACTGGCCGCTTGTTTAATTTCGGTAGAGAAATTTCCTCTACCTTTTAAATTGTCACTGGCTAAGTAGGTTATATCTTTAGTCACTTGTGCTAAAGATATCGTGCTTTGCTCTGCTAAAGTCGAAAATGAGGAGACGATACTTGTTGCTAATATGCTGGCTGTAAATAAAGACGTTGAGATTTTTTTAATCATATTATTTTCCTGTGTTTTCTATTAAGTTTGAGCAGTTAAGTTTGAGCAAGGTTGTAGTAAATTACTGCTCTATTTTTAATGTAGTTGTTTCTATTAATAAAGATTCATCACCACAGCTTAGCCATAGTTGACCGTCTTGAATGCTGCATTGAAATTCCATCGTTCTATTGAGTAGTTTTACCAATGCATCTGTAGTACTGGTTTCAAACTGTTCAATACTCAATTTGGGAAATTTATTTAATGTGTTTTGCGATTGTGACCACCAAGTCTCAACGCTTGGCCCATAACAGTAAAGTTTTACATGGGCTGATTTATTGCAAGCCTTTTTGATGCGTTTTTCATCTATTTGGCCTAATTCAATCCATAAAGCAATTTCATCGCTATAGTTTATTTGCCACATTACTGCTTCATCTTCATCACTTAACCCCTTGCCAAACTGTAAATCATTATGGGCATTTAAAATGTAGCATATCAAACGCACCATAAGTCGTTGATCTGTTTCAGAAGGGTGTTGTGCTATGGTAAGTTGCAAAGAGTCGTAGTAGTTACGATCCATGTCTGCAAGCTCAATATTAGCTTTATAAATTGTTGCTTTAAGTGCCATGTGTGTTTTTTGCTATATTCAAAAAATAAGTTATTGATAATGATAACAGTATAAGAAATCCTTACTACACATTTTTAAAATAAATAGTTGAGATAATAGCGATAAATTTAATAAATAATTTAGAGAATGTTATGGTATTGTTCTAATAATTTTTTTATTTGAGTTTATTATGCCAATTCAATCTTTTATACCACCAGAACGTACATTAATGGGGCCAGGTCCTTCAGATGTTAGCCCTAGAGTTTTATCTGCACTTGCTCGACCTACCATAGGTCACTTAGATCCTAAGTTTATTGAAATGATGGATGAAGTTAAATCATTATTACAATATGCATTTCAGACTAAAAACACCTATACCATGGCAATTTCGGCTCCAGGTTCAGCGGGAATGGAAGCTTGTTTTGTTAACTTAGTAACCCCTGATGATACGGTCGTTGTTTGTCAAAATGGTGTTTTTGGTGCACGTATGATTGAAAATGTTGTCCGTATTGGCGCTAAGGTTGTGGTTGTTGAAGGAGAATGGGGTAAAGCAGTTGACCCAGAAGCTTTAGAAGAAGCATTAAAACAAACACCAGAAGCGAGTTTTGTTGCTTTTGTGCATGCAGAAACTTCTACCGGTGCGCTGTCTGATTGTAAAACTTTATGTGAAATAGCACGTAAATATAATTGTTTAACTATTGTTGATGCTGTTACCTCATTAGGCGGTGTTGAGTTAAGAGTTGATGATTGGGGGATTGACGCAGTTTATTCTGGTAGTCAAAAATGTTTATCCTGTGTGCCAGGATTATCACCAATAAGCTTTAGTGATAAGGCGGCTGAAATTATTAAAAATCGTGATAGCTCTGTACAAAGTTGGTTTTTAGACCAATCATTGGTGATGGGATATTGGTCAGGGCAGGGTAAACGCAGCTACCATCATACCGCACCAGTAAACTCTTTATATGCACTACATGAATCATTAGTTATGTTACAAAATGAAGGTTTGGAAAATAGTTGGGCACGCCATCAAGCACAACATAAAAAATTAGCGTCTGGCTTAGAAAGCTTAGGGCTTGAGTTTATCGTACCTGAAGGAGAACGTTTACCACAATTAAATCTCGTTTATATTCCAGAAGGTGTTGATGATGCTAAGGTTCGTCAATTCTTATTAACAGAATATAATTTAGAAATTGGTGCAGGTTTAGGTAAATTTGCAGGCACTGCTTGGCGAATTGGATTAATGGGCCATACTGCGCGTAATGAAAATGTCTTATTATGTTTAGCAGCGCTTAAAGAGGCATTAGCTCAATAAATATTGCTAAGAGCTAAGTATATTCTTGGCAATAATATACTTAGCTCGTTAATGATAGTGCTCAAATACTACCAAGAGCCTATATTTTCCATGCTTAACCAAGGCTCTTGTGGCGGTAGTGCATCACCTTTTTGTAATAACTCAATTGAAATATTATCAGGTGATTTAATAAATGCCATATTGCCACATCGTGGTGGACGATTAATAACCACACCACTGTTTTGTAGCGCTAAACATGTTTGATAAATATCATCTACTTCAAAAGCTAAATGACCAAAGTTACGCCCACCTTTATAGTTTTCTTCTGAGCCCCAGTTATGAGTTAATTCAACTTCAGGCTCTCCTATCGCTGTAGCTAAGTAGATTAAGGTGAATTTGCCTTCAGGTACATCTACGCGCTTTGTTTCAATTAAACCGAGCTTGTTGATGTAAAAGTCTAGTGATTGCTCAAGATCACGAACGCGCACCATAGCATGTAAAAATTTCATTGATATTCCTTTGATTGTGAATTTATAGCAAGATAAAATCTTAGTACATGGGTATTACTTAGTTTCTACGCTTCTATCGGTAAATTGTACTTATTTAAGTCATGCAATAATAGAAGAAGGGTATTTTTTTATTAACAACACATTCTTTATTGGTTATTTTCAATAATAAGTTTTCGCTGAGTTTGTTTTGGGGTTTCTTGATACTTATCTTTAAAACATTTCGAAAAGTGTGGCAAAGTTGTATAACCACAAGCTATTGATATATCTGAAATACTATCACCAAATTTTAGCATTTCATATGCGCATTGAAGTCGATATTCTCGAATAATATCTTTAGGTTTTTGTGATAGATAAAGTTCTGTTTTACGTCTTAATGTTCTTTCATCCATAGCTAATAATTCTGATAGTTTTTTTACATTAAACTCAGGATCAGGAAAGTGTATTTTTAAAAACTCTCTAGTTCGTTGAATAAACTTATTACCAGTACTATCGTTTGATAACTCTATTTGTAAATGGTTAGCTGCTATTGCTGTAATTTTATTTCTAGTCTCGGTGGATGAGTCTAATAAATTAGCAATTTTTAATTTTAATATTTCGCCGCTAAAAGGCTTATTGATATAATCTGTAGCACCAACTTGTAAGCCTTGTTTTTGGCTTGCTATATCACTTTTTGCGGTAAG
This sequence comes from Colwellia sp. 5_MG-2023, assembly GCF_030547795.1. Taxonomy (NCBI): domain Bacteria; kingdom Pseudomonadati; phylum Pseudomonadota; class Gammaproteobacteria; order Alteromonadales; family Colwelliaceae; genus Colwellia; species Colwellia sp. 5_MG-2023. The sequence goes on from NZ_JAUOPW010000012.1 coordinate 93,762, forward strand.
AAAAATGATAGGGCATTTACTATATGGTTTATTGCTTGTCCTGATAAATTGACAAAGTTCAAAGCCATTCATTAATGGCATCATCACATCAGATAAAATTAAATCAGGTTGAAATCCATCAATAAGCTCAACGGCTTCTTGTCCGTTGTGTACGCTTAAAACGTCATAGTTTGATGCCAATAACTCCGTCAGAAATTGGTTTATTTCTAGGTTATCTTCAACAATAAGTAGCTTGGTATTACATTGATTTATAGCGATGCTGGGTTGTAAATTAGCTTCTTGATTGTTTTTATTCTCGATTAATGTTTGATCGATATTAAAAATCAAATCAATAGGCAAGGAAATAATAAATTGAACTAGATTAGGCTGAGTATTATCTAAAGTTAACATCCCTTGATAAGACTCAATTAGCTCTCTACTTGAAGAAAGACCTATGCCTTGTCCTTCCGTTTGGTGGTGATGTTTAAGACGATAAAATTTTTCGAAAATAACATTTTCGTATTGTTCTGGAATATTAGGCCCTACATTGGTGACTTTAATAATGCAAAAAGGGTTATCTAACATACAGATAATTTTAATTTCACTCGAACTCTCGGCATATTTTATGGCGTTTGAAACCAGGTTACTTAACACAGTCTCTAGCAACTCAGTTTCAATAATTAGTTCGGCATTGGTTTTGCAATCAAATGAAAAGGTTAGCGATTTTGCTGAGGCTAAACTAGAAAAATTATTAATGATTTGTTTACAGGTATGCTCTAACTTAACAATTGACTTTTTGGCAGTTGATTGTTTGTTGTTAGCAAGTGACAATAATTGCTCAACAAGATTAAATAATCGTTGGCCGTTATGTTTGATATTACTTATTTTTTTATTATTTTCGGCATTTAAGTCGGTATTAGATACCGTTTCTAATGCGTTGAAAATAAGTGTTAATGGGGTTTTTAATTCGTGTGATATATTTTCAATAAAATGTTGTTTTTCTTTAAGCAGTTTTTCAACTTCATTTTTACTTTGTAAAATTTCTACAGTTTTTAATTTTACTTGGCTTTTAAGCTGATTTTCACGTTTTCTATGTTCATTTTGTCGAGCTAATATATAAAGATAAATACCGGTGATAATAGTTATGGCATATAAAGTAAAGGCTAGCCAAGAGTAATAAAATGGCGGGGTAACTGTTAGCATTAGTGTTTTGGGATTATTAGACCACATACCTTCGTTATTACTGGAATCAATTTCAATTTTATACTGCCCAAATGGTAGCTTTCTAAATGTTAAGTCTTTGAAATCAGGATTGATGCTTGACCAATAGCCGTTATCAACTCTATAGCGATACTGGTTTTCTTCTGGTTGAGTAAATTCATTATTAGCGACAGAGAGTGAGAAGGGCTGATCATCATAACTGAGTTGTAATTTATCTGCGTAGCCTATCCATTGATCTAAACCTTGATGTAATTCAGGCGTGATTAATTGGTCTTTAATTCTAAGTTGGCTAAAAAATGTGTTTTTGGGAATATTTGGGTTAGAGCCCATACGTTTTTCTGGATTAAAACTAAGTACACCATTTAAGCCGCCAAAATATATTGTACCGTCCTCGGCCTGAAACGCGCTCTCGGAATCAAATTCAATTTCCGATAACGGAGTTGAAAATTTATAGTGTTTTATTATCGGTTTGCATTGATAGTTAGATGTGACTGGGTATCTATGACAAGGGGTCATTTTATCAAGCCCTCCAGCCGAGCTAATCCACAGATTACCTAATGTATCTTCAAAAATAGCATAAATAACATTGCTCGAAAGACCATCTTTCATTGTGTAATGCTGGAAACTTTTACCATCATTTTTTAATAAATTAATGCCTCCCCCCCAAGTTCCCACCCAAACATCTTGATGACTGTCTACTTTAATGGCAAATATTAAATCATTAGATAAACTATCTGGCTGTTCGGGATCATGATTAAAGTTCTTCCATTCATGACTTAGCGTATTAAATTTATATAACCCCCTCGCATAAGTGTATTTTTCTTGTTCTTTTGTTTTATTAAAATGGGTGCCTATCCATAAGTTATCTTTATTATCTGGGCTTAATGCTCTGACCATTGGTGCCGTATCATTGTCTTCTACTGGAGAGTAATTGGTAAATTCGTGAGATTTGGTTGAAAAAGAAGTGATGCCTCTGCCATGACCTATCCATAAGTTATGGGCTTTCCCTTCATGTAAATTGAAAATATGATCTTGCCAACCATTTTGTTTAAATTGCTGCCATTTTTTGGTTTCTTCGTTAAATAAATTAAGGCCACCTCCTTCTGTTCCTGCCCAAATGTCACCTTGTGAATCTTCAAGAAGGGCTCTTACATGATTATTGGACAAGGCGCTTTTGTCATTTATACGATGAGAAAAGTAGTCCCACTTTTTAGTTTGGCTGTGATAGCGGCTAATACCTCTATCTTGGCTACCCAACCATAAGCGGTTTTTAGAATCATACATAATTGCACGACTTAATGTGCTAATAGGTCCAAAAGATGACTTAGGATCAAAAAGGTAACTATTAAATGTTGGTCGGTTAAAACTTACTTTGGCAATCCCTTGTGAGGTGATCATCCATAAGTTTTTTGACGTATCACTAAAAATATTGAGTATCTCGTTACTTTCATCACTTTTGGGAAAAGCACCTAGTGCAATAAACTTCATTTTTTGGCTGCTATAATCATATTCAACTAATGAACTGGGTAAGGCTACCCATAGCCTTTCATCAATTTTCTTTATTGCTAAGGCTCTGTTGTTTTCCGATTGATTAAAAAGCTTAGGTTGAAAGTGTTGGATTAGTTTGTTTTCTGCTGACAACTGATAAATACCGTTATCAGCTGTTACCCAGTAGCTAGCATCATGTTCAATAAGCATATCTAGCAGTTTATTGGTGGGGGAGTCAGAAGTAAAAACAACTTTAATTTTATCGGTCTGTTGATTTACTTGATAAACTGATTCTGTCGTTAATATCCAGCTATAGCCATTATTGTAAATGATTTTTTCTACGGGTTTGTTTTCTAAAAAGTCAGATTTTAGCGGATAAAACTTACCGTATTGCTCTTGCCAAAAATAAACTCCTTGGCTGGTTGCTAGGGCCATTTGATTATCAGAGAAATAACTAATCTGATTAAAAATTAATAACTCATTAGGTTCAGTATTTGCGATAGGAATTGCAGTGAGTAATTGTGTATTGGCATCATAAGTGAATACCCCCGAATCAGTCGTTAACCAAATAGTTCCTTTTTTATCAACAAAAACTTGATGACCAGTTAGTTCTATTAATTTACCGTGTAGATCTTTGAATGAGATTTTAGCTAGTTTCCATTCACGTTTGTCTAATCGAAAAATACCATTAGAAAAATTTAAAAACCAAATTCCCTTGTGGTTATCTTCATAAATATGGGCAACATTTAATGGCTTCTCTCCTGTATCGTTTAACTCAATAGCTAACTCGTTAAACTGTCCTCCTAAATACCAATTAACATCAGTCTCAGTACCTGCCCAAATAATACCATCGCTATCTTGAAAAATAGTATGCAAATTGGAGTTACTTAATCCTTGTTCTTTACCAAGGTAATCAATGGACGCTGCTAGACTTGCTGGTGAAAAAAACAAGATAAAAAATACCCCCCAAGAAAAGGAGGATAGTGAACAGTTATTTTTTATTGTTTTTGATGGCATAGAAAATTTTTATACGTCATTTTATCAGTAAGTTATTATTGTCGCATTTCAGACATACATCGTAAACTGTTTATTTTTAACATGAAAATTTACTTTTTAAGTTATTTAGACCGTTATTGATAAAACAACGTCCGATTTTGATAAACGCTAAAGTTACTTTCCCCCTATCATAGATACATGATTAAGTGACTCATCTGTAGTGCCAAATCTTATCCAAATGAGTCAGGAAACCTTAATGAACAATAGAGTGTTATTCGCTGTAGGTATAGTAATTGCCTTAATAACTTCTTCTGTATTTATATCAGTAGTAGATGGTAGTTATATCTGATCACAACGGCCCTTAAGTACTTTTTGTTCGTAATAACCTTAAATTAATTTCTGCAATCGATTAACTATAACTAATAGTTTTTCGATTAAATTAAAGCCTTCAAGAAGAGTTACTGTTTACTATGCTTAATGAACGACAGCTTGTTGTTTTAGTACAAGAGCGTCTTCCTTATGATACGCGTTTATTTCAGCAGTTAATTACTCCATATTTACCTGAATTAAAAGGGTACTGTGTAAAATTGCTTAATAATCAGTCTGATGCTGAGGATGTAGTACAAGAAACTCTTATAAAAACATTAAAAAATTTAAAGGCTTTTAAGTGGGTTGTGTCTTTTAGAGCATGGCTATTCAAAATTGCTTATAACGAATGTATTAACAAGATAAGAGAGCGACGTTGGGGAATTATTGAGAATGATGAAGAATACCTCGAAAACTTAATAGATGAGAAGACTGATAGCGAAGACCCTGCTTCCGTATTATCTGAGCTAATACAACATTTATCATTGACCGATCGTAACATTATGCTATTACGTTATCGTAGTGAATTAAGTTTTCAGGATATTGCGAATATTCATCAGCTAAAACTTTCAGCGGTAAAAATGCGGCATAAACGGGTTGTCGAGTTTTTAAAGCAAAAGCTAAAATAAGTAGCGTTAATCTGTTTTCTCTTTAAAATCACATAAATCTTCAATGATACAAGAACCACATTTAGGTTTACGTGCAGTGCAAGTGTAACGTCCATGTAAAATGAACCAGTGATGCAAATTGAACATAAACTCTGTTTTGTTTGGTGTGTTTTTTATTATCGCCTGTTCTGTTTGTTCAACCGTTTTACCTTTGGCATAGCCTGTACGGTTTGCCAGTCGCTGAATATGAGTATCAACGGCTAAAAAGTAGTTACCTTCATTATCTTTAAGCCAACCAAAAGCAGTGTTTAATACAACATTGGCTGTTTTTCTACCAACACCGGGTAATGCTTCGAGTGCAGCTCGATTCTCTGGTACTTCACCACCATGTAAGTCAACCAACATTTGACAGGTTTTCATGGTGTTTTTAGCTTTGGTATTAAATAAGCCTATGGTTTTCACATAAGAAATTAACCCTTCTAAGCCTAGATCAAGTATTGCTTGAGGAGTGTTCGCTACCGGATATAATTTTGCGGTTGCTTTATTTACCCCTACATCTGTTGCTTGGGCCGAAAGAAGTACTGCTATTAGTAATTCAAAAGGGGTACTAAAGTTTAACTCTGTCGTTGGCTCCGGATTATTATCACGCAGCCTAGTCAGCATTTCTAATCGTTTGGCTTTATTCATTTGTATCGGTCACTATTATTCATTGCAATTGGTATCATGTTACTTATGAGTCAAAGTTAACTCTAACTCGCTCAATAGTGGCTTTTTCTTTTTTGGGTTGACGTTGTTTTATATAAGTATCAATACTGTTTTTAAGTGCGATGATAAAGCCCATAGCAATAAACGCTCCTGGAGGGAGTATGGCTAATAAAAACTGACTATCTAATTTTACCACTTCAATGCGTAAAACACCTGCCCAATCACCAAAGAGTAGGTGAGCACCATCAAATAATGTACCTTGTCCTAAGATTTCTCGAATCGCGCCTAGCAAAATTAACACTAATGCAAAACCAAGTCCCATCATTAAGCCATCAAAACTGGCTTGTTTTACTGGATTTTTAGATGCGTAAGCCTCTGCTCTACCAATAATGGCACAATTGGTGACGATTAATGGGAGAAATATTCCCAATGATTGATATATACCATAAGTATATGCGTTCATTAATAGCTGAACACAAGTAACAAATGAAGCAATAATTAAGACAAAAATAGGGATGCGAATTTCTTTAGGTACCCAATGACGGATAGCAGAAACAGTAGCATTAGAGGCGACTAGAACTAACAAGGTCGCTAGTCCTAAACCTAAAGCATTGGTGATAGTGGCGGTTACTGCTAGTAATGGGCATAGGCCGAGTAATTGAACTATACCTGGGTTATTCTTCCATAGCCCTTGAATAGCTAACTCTTTATACTCAGCTTTAAGTGCTTTTTGGGCTAATGTTTTTTCTGCTAATTGTTGCTCAAGCTCAATATTGTTCTCTGACAATTGAGGAGCTTCATTTACATTATTTTCACTAGTATTCATTAGTAGCCTCATATTCAGGTTGAGGTTCTTGATCACCTATTAAACAGCTATTAGGAAGCGTTAATACTTTGTTTTTGTTTTCGATAAAAAATAATAGCGTGTTTTTCACTGCTTTAACGATTGCCCTTGGCGTAATAGTTGCTCCGGTAAATTGATCAAAAGTACCACCATCTTTTGTTACCTGCCAGCGAGTGTCTAGTTCTGATAATAGCTTTTTACCATTAAAGGCTGTGATCCAGTTACTTTTTTTAAGCTCTACTTTATCACCTAACCCCGGCGTTTCTTGATGCTTTAACACTCTAACGCCACTAATACTATTATCTATATTGATAGCAACAATCAGTTCAATTTTACCATTATAGCCATCGAGTGCTGTACTTGTGATAGCTACTGCTACAGGAGAGTTATTATTACGAGCTATGTAAGCTTTTTGCACTATATTGGTATTTTGGGTGCTACCAAGTAAAGGTGAACTAATATTCACACAGTCTTGAGTTATTTCGTTGTTATAACTACTTGGCTCAATTATTTCATGCAATGTATTTAATAATTGCAATTGTGTTTGTTCTTGTATTCTATCTTTTGTTAATTCATTAACTAGGCCAACGATAACTGTACAAACAATAGCGAATATTGCGAGTATTTGACTATTTTTTTGTATTGGTAATCGGAATGCTGATTTATCTTTAGCATTTTTATTAGGGGGTAAAGAGTTAGTCATTATTTAACCTTTGTTACTATCAATATCATGGCCGTAGGTACGCGGACGTGTATATTGATCTATTAAAGGGGCTGTCATATTACAAAGTAACACAGCAAAGGCAATACCGTCGGGATAGCCACCAAACGTTCTAATCAAGTACACTAATAATCCTGCTAAAGCACCCATAATTAATCGACCTTTTACACTTGTAGCACCAGAGACAGGGTCTGTTAAAATAAAGAATGCCCCTAACATACAACCACCTGTTGTCCAGTGGAGTAGAGGTGAAGCACTGGTATCTGGGCTTAGACTATAAGCAATAAAAGAACAGATAAATAAGCTTACTAAAAAGCTAATAGGGGTTTGCCAAGCAATAGCTTTTTTGGCTATTAGGATTAAGCCGCCAATTAAAAATGCAATATTTACCCACTCCCAACCAAAAGCAAAACCTAAACTTGGACCTATAGTATTAGAAAATAAGTTGTTTTGTATGATTTCTAATGTGGTAAAACCTAAATTTAGGTTCGTTTTTAAAGTGTCTAATGGCGTAGCCATAGTAAAGCCGTCAATACTCGTGCGAAGTTGCTCGACGGAGTAGCCTTCATTGGTAAAACCGGTAAATATTGTGGTTAACGTATTGGTGAAATTTAAATCTATATTCATCAGGTGCAATGGCGGCTGCCATGATGTCATTTGAACAGGAAAAGAAATGAGCAACATAACGTAAGCAGCCATCGCTGGGTTGAACGGGTTGTGCCCTAAACCACCATAGAGTTGTTTTACCACTAAAATAGCAAATGCAGCGCCAATAACTGAAATCCACCATGGAGCAACAGCAGGTAAACAAATACCAATTAGTATTGCCGTTAATATGGCACTACCATCGAACAATTGTTTATTGATTTTCTTTGAATTACTTCGTAGTGATAAAGCGAAAAATTCACAGAGTAATGCTGTGGTGATAGCTAATGCTATATGAATAATATTACCCCAGCCAAAGAAGTACCATTGAGCATATATCCCAGGGAATAAAGCATAAATGACTAAACGCATTAAAGCCGATGTTTCGGTTTGATTGTGATTATGGGGCGAACTTGCTATCCAAAATGCCATAATTATTCTAATTCTTCATTGCTAGGTTTTAAAGGTGATGTGTTATCACTGTTACTGACTTGTAAGAGAGCTTCTTGTTCTTGGGCTTTTTTAGCATTTACCTTAGCTTTAGCTTTTGCAACGGCAGCCGCAATCCGAGCTTTTTTATCATCAGCTTGGCTTGTTACTTGTTCTACCTGACT
>NZ_JAUOPW010000013.1:0-101192 GCF_030547795.1 Colwellia sp. 5_MG-2023
GGGGTGGCTAAAGGGACTTGAACCCTCGACAACCGGAATCACAATCCGGGGCTCTACCAACTGAGCTATAGCCACCACTGATTTTTACTAATATTGTTTCTAGGTTTGAAACAATGCGCGGATTTTAATGAGTTATCGTGCTTTGTGCAAGTAAAAATAATAATTAATCGAAGAGATTTGCTATTATTTTTCTTCGATTAATCTTACTTGCTAAAAATAAGGGCCTATTCGCGCTTTTATTACGATAAATACAGGTATAATATTATGCTGTTGCTTGTTGATACGCCCACGTTAACCAAGGTAGTAAGGCAACTAAATCAGATTTTTCAACGGTTGCACCAGCCCAAATACGTAAACCTGCAGGGGCATCACGGTAAGCACCTATATCAAAAGCAACACCTTCATGCTCGAGTAAGTTAATAATTGTTTTCACTTGCTCAGCATTCGCTTTTAATTCAAAACATACACTGGTATTTGAACAAATTTCAGGTCTTTTAGCTAAGAAGTTTATCCAGTCATTCTGCGCCACAAAATCCGATAGTACTTTTAGGTTAGCTTCACTTTTTGCAACCGCTGCAGACAAACCGCCAATTTCATCAACCCAATTTAATGCATCAAGGTAATCTTCAACGCATAACATGGACGGTGTATTAATGGTGGCGCCTTTAAAAATGCCATCAATTAATTTATTATTTTTGGTTAAAGCAAAGATCTTAGGGATTGGCCAAGCTGGTGTATACGACTCTAATCTTGCTACCGCTCGAGGACTTAAAATTAACATGCCATGAGCCCCCTCACCACCGAGCACTTTTTGCCAGCTAAAGGTTGCCACGTCTATTTTGTTCCAATCAAGATCCATAGCAAATACAGCACTAGTGGCATCGCAAATGGTTAATCCCGTGCGTTGCTCACTGATCCAATCGGCATTTTCAACTTTCACGCCTGACGTTGTTCCGTTCCAAGTAAAAATAATATCGTGGTCAGGATTGGCTTGCGAAAAATCAGGTAAATCGCCATATTCACCAGTAAAGATACGAGTATCGTCTAATTTCAGCTGTTTAGCGATATCTGTGCCCCAACCCGAGCCAAATGACTCCCATGCAAAAACATCTACTGGCCGCTGACCTAGCAATGACCACATGGCCATTTCCATAGCTCCTGTATCTGAGCCTGGGACAATACCCACTTTATAACCTTCTGGTAAGTTTAATAAACGTAAGGTTTCAGTAATCGCTTTTTGTAAACGTGCTTTACCGATAGTACTACGATGTGAACGACCTAAATTATCAGTATTAAGTGCAGCAAGATCATAACCTGGACGTTTTGCACATGGGCCTGAAGAAAAGTTAGGGTTGGCCGGTTTAATGTTCGGCTTAGTGTTCGGTTTCATTAATGTTCCTTGATCAATTGATCATTATCGCTACGTAGCTTATATAAATAAACTGCACCACAGCGAGCTCTGTTTAAGTGGGTAAATAGTGCCTCAATTTGCATAAGTATTCAATAGAATTGATATGATTTTACACAACAGATAAATCACCTTACACCTTTATCAATTTATCAAAATTACTGCTAAGATTAATATCAGGCTAACCGCAGGAAAACCTTATGTCACTAGATAAAATTACCGCACAAATAAAAGCACAGGGAGATAAAATTCCACCTGTTGAGTTATGGAATCCTGATTATTGTGGTGAAATGGATCTACAAATAAAAGCTAATGGTGATTGGTTTTATGCAGGTAGCATTTTTAAACGTCCTGCCTTGGTAAAATTATTAGCTTCTGTGCTAAAAAAAGAGCAAAACGACTATTACCTTGTTACACCAGTTGAAAAAATAAAAATTACCGTTGAAGATGTTCCTTTTGTACTAACGCAATGGCGCTGGCAAGATGACAGCAAATCAACCATGGTAGTAACTAATAATGTTGGTAATGAATTTATACTGGATGATAACCATCCAATAACAAGCAATGATAATGGTGAACTCTATGTCACTGTTCGACGTGAATTGTTGGCCAAGGTACATAGAAATGTTTATTACCAATGGGTAGACTTAGCCAAAGAAGTTAACACAGGCAAAGACACTGAATTAATCTTTAACAGTGCTGGGTATCAATTTAGTTTGGGAAAAATTTAAAATTGCGACTAAAATTGCGACTTAAGTTAAGCTGACGTCAGCTTAGGATACCGTGAATAACTTAAATAATATAACTTAAATTAATATGACTTAAATTAATATTTTATTCTATTTTAAGTCATACGCTAGTTGGATAGTTTTTTCTTACTTTAAGGACAACAACCATTATCTAAGTAATCCCCTTTTAAGGCTGACATTCTATCTCTAGAGATTATTAACATAAGGTAATTGATATTAAACGATAAATTATGCGTTATTAACATAAGTTCATTGTAAGTAGAGACATATATATGATAATAAAGTAATGGTATATATTATTTTAGGGCTTTTTGTGCGTTTTAACTTTTTTAACGTGGCTTGCTCCTTTTTTATGTACTATTCGCCCATCAGGTCTTAAACACCCGATCTTAATGGTAAAGTTTCAACTATAAGGAACAACTTATGAAGTTTCACATGCTCGCGTTAGCGGTATTATCAACCACTCTTTTAGGGTGCGGTTCGGCTGAAATACCAACAGAACAAAAAGCGGAGCAAAAAATAGAACAACCTAAGCCACAAGCTATGGTGGTAACAGCTAATCCTCATGCTACAGCAGCTGGACTAGAAGTGTTAAGAAGCGGTGGTTCGGCAGTAGATGCAGCTATCGCTATTGAGTCAGTATTGAGTCTTGTTGAACCTCAAAGCTCCGGTTTAGCTGGTGGTGCATTTATGGTGCATTACGACAATGAAACAAAAACATTAGCTGTGTATGACGGCCGTGAGTCAGCACCAAGTGGCGCTACACCAGATATGTTTATGTTAGAAAATGGTGATTCTATGCCATTTATTCAAGCGAAAACCAGTGGTTTATCTACCGGTGCACCAGGAGTTGTAGCTATGCTATCTATGGCTCATAAAGATCATGGTACATTAGAATGGGGCAGCTTATTTAGCTATGCAAGTAAACTAGCCACTGAAGGCTTTGAAATTTCTCCACGTTTATACGGTATGTTAGAGCGTTTTGGCAAATTTATCCCAAGTACGCCTGAAGAAGGCCCTACCGATGCTTTTGAATATTTTTATGACGATGCGGGAGCTCCTCACCCAACTGGCTATCTCTTAAAAAATCCTGAGTACGCAAAAACACTAGCAATTATTTCTAAAGACCCTACGGAGTTTTACCATGGCGATATTGCTCAAAAAATAGCGGCTATGGTTCAACGAGAGCCTAGAGCGGGTTCTTTAACTGCTGAAGATATTGCCGCCTATAAAGCTGTTAAGCGCACTGCATTGTGTCAAGATTATCGAGATGCTCAAATATGTGGCGCGCCGCCGCCGTCATCTTGGTTAGCTGTTGGCATGATTATGGGCATTTTAGAAAATGGTCCACGCCCAAGTGCGGCAGGTCCTGCTGATCCAAAAAATTGGGCTGTTATGGCGCAAGCACAACAACTCGCCTATGCCGACAGAGATCAATTTATTGCCGATCCTAACTTTGTCGATATGCCTATTACGGGCATGTTAAATAAAGAATATTTAGCGAAACGCGCTCAACTTATTTCAGATAAAGCCACCCCCCTGACATATGCGGTAGGCAATCCTTGGGCATACAACGATTCAGCTAGTCAAACAACGGCCGGTATTGATGCTACACAAGATGTACATGGTACAACTCATTTTGTCATTGTAGATACAAAAGGTGATGTTGTGTCGATGACAGCAACGGTTGAAAGCATTTTTGGTACTACGCGTATGGTTGGCGGTATGTTTTTAAACAATCAACTTACTGACTTCTCTTTTCAACATCATGATAAAGACGGCAATGCCATTGTAAATGCGGTTGCGCCAAACAAGCGACCTCGTTCGTCAATGTCGCCATCAATTGTGTTAGATAAAGAAGGTGAATTCTTAATGGCAACAGGCTCTCCAGGTGGTAACAACATTATCGCCTATACCGTTAAAACCTTAGTAGGTGTGTTTGAATGGGGTTTAGATCCACAAGCTGCTGTTGACTTACCCAATATGGTTGCCCGAGGCAAAACCGTTCGTTTAGAAAAAGATGCTGCTCCAGAGTCATTAATTTCAGCAATGAAAGACATGGGCTTTGATGTTGATTCATCACGAGGAGAAAATTCAGGATTAAGTGTGATTATGCGCAAGCCTGATGGCACACTCGAAGGTGCAGCAGACAAGCGACGAGAAGGCGTAATAGGAACACTTTAAAGCTGCTTTCCTTAACTAACTTCGATTAACTAACTTAGAAACTAAATAAAGCGAATTATAGATAACGTTAGTTACCAAGCATTTGATTATATATGCACTCTCATTGCAAAGCCTGATTCTTTATCAGGCTTTTTCTTTCAGTTTTATACAAGTATTAACTTTAAAACATGATACTTGGCTAAGTTAAATAACCCGAGAAAAACGTTGTTGGTTAATATGCTTTTTCATATAGGCATCAAAGCTCATACAAATATTACGGATAAGTAATCGAGCTTTTTGCTCAACTTTAATTTCTTTCACATTATTTTCAACTAAACCGTCTTCAATAAATGATGTTAATAACGGTAAATCTTCAGCAAAATAGTCATCAAAGTTGATATTATATTTTTCACTAATCTTTACTTTGCTAACATAAAGGTTACACATTAACTCTCGAATAACTTCACCACGTAAAATATCATCGTCAGTTAAACTAACGCCACGCTCAAGTGCATGTTGTTGGCTTTCAATCGCGTTATAATAGCTTTTTAAGTCTTTAGTATTTTGACCAAACGAACGTCCAATATTGCTAATCGATGACACGCCAAGCCCCAGTAAATCACAACCGCCTTTAGTAGTATAACCTTGAAAATTACGATGCAAAGTACCATCACGTTGAGCAACAGAAAGCTCATCGTTCGATTTAGCGAAATGATCCATACCAATAAAATCGTAGCCATAACTACAAAGTGTTTCTATTGATAACTTCATTAAGGCAAATTTTAGTTTTACATCAGGCAGCCATTCATCACGTAACTTACGCTGTGCAGCAAAGCGACTTGGTAAATGGGCATAGCTGAACAATGAAATACGATCAACGTTCCACTCGTGCACTTTGTCTAAAGTATTTTTGAAGTTTTCTAAGGTTTGATGCGGTAAACCATAAATTAAATCGACATTAACAGACTGAAAACCTATCGCTTTTGCATGACCAATAAATTCACCAATAAACTCGGTTGACTGCACACGGTTTATTGCTTTTTGTACTTTTAAATCTAAATCTTGTACACCTAAGCTTAACCGGTTGAATCCTAATGAAAATAAGTGTTCGGCTAAATCCATCTGAATTTCGCGAGGATCAATCTCAATACTCATTTCTAATTCATCAGAAAAATCGAATTTTTCTTTTAATAGTGTCACCAAGGTTGTAATTTGTTTATGTGTTAAAAAGCTTGGTGTACCACCACCCCAGTGTAGCTGTTTAACTTTATACTCAGTAAATAATGGGGCTTGTAGGGCAATTTCTTGCGCTAAATAATCAAGGTATATATCAGCTTTATCACGGTGGCGAGTAATTACTTTATTGCAACCACAGTAATAACAAAGGGTATGACAAAAAGGAATGTGCACATATAGCGATAATTCACGGTTAGGTGAATCTTTTACCGCTTGAATAAAGTCATCATGCTTGAACTCATCATTAAACTCTAACGCAGTAGGATATGAAGTATATCTAGGGCCGCTGGTGTTATATTTACTGAGTAATTGATGATCGAAAAATTGACTTGCTTGCATGATGTTACCCGTAATTTATCTAAGCTAAAGCGATTAATAACGCGTATTATACTTAGATTAATTTCGAGTTTATTGATTCAACACAAGCAATGATCGAAATGTGTAAGTTATTTAAACTTGCTTCTTATGTTAAATAACCCACATTAATGTCTGTAGTTACGTAACTGAATTTGTGGCCTTTAAGGCACTGATTCTTTCTGTGACATACTGTTTCAATAAGCCAAGATCTGTCACAATATCATCATGTAATTTTGCTTCACTAGTCATACGTTGATAATCTTCTTTCATCCGCTGTTTTTTATCGAGTTTTTTTCTATCACCAAGAATTGAAAGATGCTTTATTTCTTCATATTGTTGAAATATCGCAGGAAATTGTTGGGATAATTCACTGCTCAATTTTAAAGAATCAAGTAATACTGACAAACGCCAACATCCCTCACTAAAATCACACTGCTCTTCTTGCATAGCACGTACAATGATTTGCACACTAGCAAGTATTTTATCATCATGCTTAGCTAAGGCTTGCTGACGCAGTAGTTCATTTTGCTGTTGGGCGCGTTTTTGTACACTCAATTGTTTCAACAATTTACCTGCATAAAATGCTAAGCTTAAAACGATAATTACCGCAACAACAACGGCAATAAACCAGTATGGATTCATATTCATTAACCTTAGCTATTATGTTATTTAGTTGAATCAGGTAAAGTGGAATTGTCTAACTTATCCCATAAATCTTCTTCAGAACTAATGCTCGTGTTGATGATTTCGTCTTCTTCATCATCTAATTCAGCGCTTATTTCTTCATGACGTTCCATCATGTTGTTAAAGTAGTTAACTTCTTCGTGCGTTAAATCGATACCATCTTCTTGTTTAGCCAAAATAACTTGTAACTGCTCATCTTCTTCAATATTAGCTAATTCTTGCGCTAAACTAAGCTCCACATCAGTATCATCATTTACAGAACGTAATGCGGCAATAGGATCTTGTTTCGGTTTACTGGTTTTTACTTTAGCTTTAACTGGCTCATTTTTAGCTGGCTTTACAGGAGCGCCTAAATCGATAGCTTTTTTACTGCCAATACGAGGATCTTTATTCAGATTAGCCTTTTGCTCTAAATTATTATCTAGCTGTGCTTCTTGTTGGCGGTTACCCGGCTTTTTACCTGTTTTTTTACGCACTCTTTTTTCAATATTAGATAATTCAACTTTACTTAATTTGGCTTTCGCTGTTGGCGCGCCACCTGGTTTTCTAGATTTTTTTGTACGAGACATGAATATGATACTTTTTTAACGATTAATTGCGCTATTTTACGCCATTAACCGTTAAAAAGTAATGGATAGTTTCTAGTTTTGGATAACCGTATGAATGGTTTTGAATAATGTGCTTTTCTAACTGCTTTTATTCATGCAACCAAGCGGCATGTCGTGGTGCTTTTTTGGTTTTCGACCACTCTTCAACCATATCATACCCCACACGATTCAATTCTTTATATTGCTCTGGCGTACCTGTGTTAGCAGCTAACTCTAAACGATGCCCGTTAGGATCAAAAAAATAAATTGACTTAAACACCCCATGATTGACTGGCCCTAAAACATCGACACCTTTACTTTCCAATGTTTTTTTTGCTGAAATGAGTGCTTCAACACTTTCAATACGTAAGGCTAAATGTTGTACCCAAGCCGGTGTATTTTCATCTCGTCCCATATCAGGCGAGTTGGGAATTTCAAAAAAAGCGAGCACGTTTTCATTGCCAGCATCTAAAAAGATATGCATGTAGGGATCAGGCGCTTTAGTCGAAGGAACTTCATCTTCAGCAATTGCTAACACTAAATCCATGTTCAACTTATCTTTATACCAATCGGTTGTTTCTTTGGCATCTTTACAACGATAAGCGACGTGGTGAATTTTTTCAATATTTATCATCATTAGGGCTTCTTAAACTTAGCTAAAGTATGATCTAATTTTAATCACACCTTAGTTAAGTTCGCTAATTTTAGCCCTATTTAAGTACTTATGAAACGTCAGCAATTCACTACGCTTGATTGTATAGAAATTATTACAACGCTAAGTTATGTTCGATTTGAATATCTAGACTCGAATAGCTAAATTCCATAGCTAAGTTTTAGAGCTAGGCAAGTATTACTGTTTTATCACCATTCAAACAGACGCGTTGCTCAGCATGGATCCTTACCGCATGACTTAAGGCTGTTGCTTCTAAATCATGGCCCATATGAACCATCTGTTCGATAGTGAAAGTATGATTAATTGGTTTCACTTCTTGCGCAATAATAGGTCCTTCGTCTAAATTAGCTGTTACATAATGCGCTGTTGCACCAATAACTTTTACACCACGCTTATGTGCTTGATGATATGGGCGAGCCCCTTTAAAGCTTGGTAAAAAAGAATGATGAATATTAATAGCACGACCCGCTAATTCTCGACATAAATCATCAGATAAAATTTGCATGTAACGTGCAAGTACCAGTAAATCCGCATCACATTTATTCATTAACGAGAGTATTTCGGCTTCTTGCTCTACTTTTGTCTCTTTCGTAATTGGTAAATAATGGAAAGGAACACCATGCCATTTAGCAAGTGGCTGGCAATCTTGGTGATTAGAAATGACGGCAACAATATTAATGGGTAAAACACCTGATTTCCATTTAGTTAATAATGATACTAAACAGTGATCATCCTTTGAAACAGCAATAACGACGTTAGGTACATCGTTTTTATTACGAAGCTTATATTCCATATTGAGTGGTTTAGCTAACTCATCTACAGCTTCTATAAACTCATTTGCTGATACCGTTAAATTTCGATCATCGAAGGCGATACGCGAAAAAAATGTTTCTGTATAAGGGTCACTATATTGCGAAGTTTCAGTAATAAAAGCGCCATGCTCAAATAAACTTTGTGAAACTTTTGCTAAAACGCCTGTATTATCCGGACATTGCCAAGTAAGAATATAATGATTAGGTGTGGTCATGATGATATTTTGCTACTGAAATAAAAAGAAGCGATATAATTGGCTATTTTGATGAATTATTCCAGTATTTTCATAGTCTTTTTGGCTATATCTTTTATTCTTGTGCTCCTTCACTAGATAAATGATGTCTTTTCAAAATATAAAGCTGCGCAATTCTCTCTCTTGCCCAAGGAGTTTTACGTCAAAACTTTAAACTAGATTGAATATACTTGCTAACTAACAATAATTAATATTATAACAAAAATACATCAAAAAAAGGCACCACACTTTTAAACAAGTTAAAAGATATGATGCCTTTAGTTGACTGAATAAACAGAAATAACAAGCTAGGAGTTATTTAACGCTTATTGCTCAAACTATAGAGCTTAGTATTGCAAACAATGAATGCTTAAGAGAAATACTTCTCTAAATCATCTGCACCGCCAATATGTTTTCCGTCAATGAAAACTTGTGGCACAGTGTCAGCATTAGTGATTGCTCGCATAGCTGAAATACTAATTTCATCGCCTAAGGTTAATTCATCAAAAGCTAAACCTTGTTTAGCTAATAATGTTTTAGCTCTAGCACAGTGTGGACAACCTGGTTTTGTAAACAAACTAACTTTCGTTGTTTGAACTGCTTCAGGGTTAATGTAAGCAAGCATAGTGTCAGCATCAGAAACTTCAAACGGGTCGCCTGGTAAATCAGGTTCAATAAACATTTTTTCAATAACACCGTCTTTAACTAGCATAGAATAGCGCCAGCTACGATTACCGAAACCAATAGCATTTTTAGCAACAAGTAGACCCATACCATCAGTAAAGTCACCATTGCCATCGGGGATAAAACTAACATTTTCAGCATCTTGATCTGCAGCCCAAGCGTTCATCACAAAGGTATCATTGACTGATACACAAATAATTTCATCTACGCCATTTTGCGCAAATTTACTTGCTAGCTCATTGTAACGCGGTAAATGCGTTGACGAACAAGTTGGTGTAAAAGCGCCAGGTAATGAAAAAACAACAACGGTTTTTCCAGCAAAAATTTCTTGGGTATCGCGTTCACTCCAACTGCCATTAACGAACATTGGAAATGTTACTGAAGGAACTTTTTGACCTTCTTTATTTTCGAAATTTGCATTTTGAGCAGACATTTGTATTCCTTATTTGATACTAATTTATTTAAATTTACATGTTGGCATTTAATGAAGCTATTATTTAGTAAAAAGCATAATAATTAAAGTGATTTAAATAGATACTCTTAATCTAAAAAACAAATACACGATAATTATACTAATAACTATTGTAATAACACTCTGTATATTTACAAGGCTGATCGACCAGAGAATATCATTTGATATGTAACAGAAAAAATATTCAAGAGGAACAAGCTAAATTCTCTATTAACTTGCAATAGCAATAAAATATGCTTACTTGGCAAATAGCGATAAAGTTGCTATCAATAGTGCACAATAATATTAGCGTAAAGTAGACACTATAATGCAATTACCGGAAGACGGAGTTTATACTATTGAGCGGCAAAGTAATATTTTACTTATTGATATACAAGGCGCTTTTAATGACACTGTTTCTGAACAGTATCACCAAGATATAAAAATTATTACCGAAAAAATGAGTGATGAGCCTTGGGCTTCTTTAATTTCTTTTCAAGATAACAGCCTTTTTACCCCAGAAGCAGAACAAAAATTGGTTGAAACAACAGAATATCGTGTTGATAACGGCATGATTGCAATTGCTGCTGTTATTATTAATAGTGCACATGCTGATATTTTACAAATGCAATTACAACGCGTATATCAAAGCTGTTCTATTCAATTTAATTTTTTTAGTGATATAAAGCCTGCTCGAAATTGGCTAAATAGTTTTATAAACTAAAGACTTCACCTTTGTTAACAGCACTTTTTATCGTAAGCTTTATACTAAGTTGATTCCATTTATTAGATAACGTTTACCTATGCAATTATCCTTACAACCTGCTACCTTAATTCAGCGCTACAAGCGTTTCCTTGCTGATGTGACATTAGCAGATAACTCACCTATTACAATGCATGTTGCCAATACTGGTGCGATGACTGGTTGTGCTGAACCTGAAGATACGGTTTGGTATAGCACATCTACTAATCCTAAACGTAAATATCCCCACAGTTGGGAGCTAACACAAACTAAAAAAAATCACTTTATCTGTGTGAATACGATTCGAGCAAATGAACTAGCAGAAGAAGCAATTCTCAATGGTACGATTACAGAATTACAAGACTTTACAAAATTAGAAAGAGAAGTGAAATACGGGGAAGAAAATAGTCGTATAGATATTTTATTAAGTAATCCTAATAACGCTAACATTACTGGCACTATAAAAGCGAAAACCTATATTGAAGTAAAAAGTGTTACTCTACTTGATGGCGATCAAGGCTACTTTCCCGATGCCGTTACAGCTCGAGGACAAAAACATTTAAGAGAGCTAATGAGTATTGTAAAAAGTGGTCATCGAGCCGTATTATTATTTACCGTATTACACACAGGCATCACAAGTTTTAAAGTTGCCGCACATATTGACCAAAAATATGCTGACTTACTACAAGAAGCGATTGAATCAGGAGTTGAAGTATTGATCTATAAAGCAAAAATAGACTCTGAAAACATATCATTATCTGAACAACTTTTTTATAATCAAGCATTCGAATAATTACGTATTTTTATGAGCAATAAAATACTGTTAGCGTTGTAAATAGCCCTTTTACAGAACACTTAACAATATAAGATCAATAAACTTTAGGGCTATTTGTTTTTTTCAATCAAGCCATGGTTAACGGCGTATCGTACTAATTCTGCTAGCGTTTCGACTTTTAATTTCGTTTTTATATTTCGACGATGCGCATCAACGGTTCTAAAGCTAATATCTAGCTTACGGGCGACTTCTTTGCTTGATAAGCCACTCGCCACATGTGAAAGAATAACTTGCTCACGTGTGGTTAACCTTTCATTATCAGCTTGCATTGGATTTTCAATTAACATTTTTGAGATAGAGCTACTAAAATGAGTATTACCTTTAGCTACCGCTTTGATCGCAAAGTAAACTTCTTCAGACGAGGTATCTTTGAGCACATAACCACTAGCGCCAGCATCAATAGCACTTCGAACAAATTCTGGTCTATCATGCATACTAAAAATAAGTACACGCGTCTCTGGAAGTTGCTCTGATATGATCTCAGTCGCATCGATTCCGTTCATTTTCGGCATACTTACATCCATGATAATAACATCAGGCTTTAACTCTTTTGCTTTACTTAAAGCCTCAGCTCCGTCATCTGTTGCCCCCACAATTTCAATATCATCATAAAATGCTAAACATGCCGTTAAACCACCTTGTACCATAGGGTGATCATCAACAAGCATGACAGAAATTTTTGACTTATTATTATTATCTATCATCGTCTTTCGTTCTTATTGTTGCTGCGTTGAAATGATTTACAAAACTAGCCATTGGTATTTTGACGGTAATAAGTGTACCTTTTTTCGATGATTTTATGTCAAACTCACCTTTATGATATTGAACTCTCTCAGCTAAATTTCTTAAGCCAATGCCTTCATAGGAAGTATTATTATTTTCAATATCAAAGCCTTTACCGTCATCTTTTATTGTTAATATTAGCCAGTCATCCTGTATTGATAAACTTATAATAACACTTTTGGCCTCTGCGTGTTTTTGAATATTCGTTAAGGTTTCTTGCACCACTCTGAAAAGGGTGGTGTTGATAAAGTCAGGTAATAATTTTCTTAATGTAGGTTTGAATACTTGAATCGCTACACCAGTCCGTTTAGAAAAATCTTGCGCGATAGACTCGATGGCAACAGATAAGCCTAATTCGTCAAGTACTTGCGGGTGCATATGATGAGAAATTCTGCGTACTTCTTGAATAGCGAAAGCGAGATTTTTTTCCGCATGCGTAAGCGGCTCTGGTTTTTCTTGTTTATTTTTAAGTAGCGTCAACCGAGTTGCTTCTAAAGAATATTTTATGGAAACCAATATTTGAATAATACCGTCGTGTAACTCTCTCGATATATGACGATTTTCTTCTTCTTGAACATCAATAACTCTTTGCCCTAATTCATTTATTTTTTCTTCAGCCCTTTTCTTATGACTAAGGTTGACCGCAATACCAAAGAGAAAAATAAAGAAGATAGAGGATAGAGCGACCACTAAAATAATTTTTTTGGTTCTGTTGATATGTCGGCTAATTTCATTTTTAGTTTCATTGAGTTGTTTATATACGTCATCTAAATAAACGCCTGTTCCTATCATCCAATCCCAACGCTCTATCATGGTTGAATAACCCATTTTTTCTGAAGGTTGACCTTCCGATGGTTTTGACCAGTTGTAGCGATAAAAGTCGCCACCTTTTTGCGCATTTTTTATTAATACTTGAATGATCATTTCACCGTTGTCATCTCTTAAATCCCACCAGCTTTGACCAACTCGATTAGGCTGTTTGGGATGAACGACACTATTGCCATTGGTATCATAAATAAAGAAGTATCCATCGTCTCCGTTATAGAGCATATTTTCAACAATATCCGCCACTACGCCTTTTACTTTATCGTCATTATTTTTGTCTATAGGGTACATATGCTCTACAGAAGTAAGCGCAATAGAAGTGTAATTTTTTAGCTCTTGCTCTTTTTGTTTTATTAAAAAGATTTCAAGCTCTTTTACTGTTTTCACCGAAAGCTCTCGATACTCATTAGAAACCAAATAATAAGTAATGATTGAGGTCAAAATCACCTGAAAAATAGCAATATATAAAAGTCGTAGTGGTAGTGTCATGATTTACCTTTGTTATTTAATCAAGGAATCTTCTTGTTGATTATTATAAAAGAATGCAAATAACCATTTGTATTCGGCCGGTCAACTATCATCACAAATATTAGAAGACTTTACTATCAACTGATACTGAAAACGTACTATTACCTACGTATTAATACCTAGTATAGATCGTATAACTAGGTAGGTAAGTAAGTGTTTATACGAATAGTTAACATGCCCCATTTTTGCGAGAGTATACGAACTTTAATAAGCGTATTAAACGCAAAATGGGGAAGATTACAATGTCAAAATCAATGATTATAAAAGCGTTGTTAGTTGCATCAGTTGCATTTTCTGGACTGGTAAATGCTGCTGGCGATGAGAAAGTTAGATGGCGATTAGCTGAAACATGGGGGCCTAATTTCCCTATCTTCGGTGATGCACCAAAAAATATGGCGAAGTTAGTAAAAGAATTATCTAACGGTCGTTTCACTATTCGAATCGATTCTGCTAATAAGCATAAAGCTGCTTTTGGTATATTCGATTTTGTTAAAAATGGCCAATACCAAATGGGTCATTCAGCATCATATTATTGGAAAGGTAAAGACTTTAACACTATGTTTTTTACCACGGTTCCTTTTGGTATGACAACGGCTGAACAATACGCCTGGTTCTACCATGGTGGCGGTATGGAGCTAATGAAGTCGGTTTACGACAAATACGGCATTATGTCGTTCCCTGGTGGTAACACAGGTAACCAAATGGGTGGTTGGTTCCGCAAAGAAATCAACACTGTTGAAGATCTTCAAGGTTTGAAAATGCGTATTCCAGGTTTTGCTGGTGAAGTATTAGCTAAGTTAGGTGCTAAACCTACTAATATTCCATCAGGTGAGCTATACACAGCGTTAGAACGTAATACCATTGACGCGTTAGAATGGGTTGGACCTTCATTAGATTTACGTATGGGCTTCCATAAAATAGCACCATACTATTACACTGGCTGGCATGAGCCTGCAACTGAACTTCAGTTTATGGTAAACCAAAAAGCTTATGATAAATTACCTGAAGATTTACAAAAAATATTAGTTGCAGCAATGAAGTTAGCGGCATACGACATGTATACCCAATCAACGCATGAAAGTGGTAAAAACTTAGCAACAATCCAAAAAGATTTCCCTAATGTGAAAATGCGTACATTCCCTAAACCAGTAATGGATGCAATCCAAGTTGCTAACAGTGAATTACTTGCTGAATTTGCAAGTAAAGATCCAAAAACTCAAGAAATTTTAGACTCAATCAAAAGCTACCAAGAACAAGTACGTGCTTGGACAAACTTCTCTGACCGTGCCTACTTAGACAGCTTTAGCGCTAAGTAGAACGTCCCTCTAATCTATAGTTACTTACTTTGCTTAAGTAAGTAACTATGGAGGTTATTATTATGAAAACCTTATTAAATATCCTTGAAAAATTTATCAACGCTGTTGGCTCGCTCTGCAGTGTATTAATGATCTTGATGATTCTGAACGTCTTTTACGATGTGGTAATGCGTTACTTCTTTAATGATGTCAGTATTGCAATGCAAGAGCTTGAATGGCACCTTTATGCGGCTATGTTTATGTTCGGTATTGGCTATACATTGAAAGAAGATGGCCATGTCAGAGTTGATGTTATTTACGATCAACTGTCTAAAAAATCACAAGCTATCATTAATATCGCCGGCTCTTTATTATTTGCCTTACCATTTACATTATTAATTTTACATTTCAGCTGGGACTATGCACTAGAAGCCTACACTATGGCTGAAGGCAGTGCAGATCCGGGTGGATTACCTCATCGCTGGATTATCCGTAGTGTTATTCCTGTTTCATCTATTTATTTACTCGTTTGTCTTTTATATGTAGTGCTCACTCAAATTAAAAGCCTTTCAACTCTTGTTCCAGAAAAAGGAGAGAAATAATGACGGGTTTAATTTTATTTGTCGTCGCTTTACTATTTTTATTCTTTGGCTATTCAGTTGCTTTTACATTTGCTGGCGTATCAGTATTGGTCGGTGTACTTGCCTTAGGCTTAGATCTTTTTTCATTTATGCCATACCGCATTATGAGTGTAATGGAGAATACCACCTTAATGGCAATTCCTATGTTCGTTTTCATGGGGATCGTTTTGCAAAAAACGGGCTTAGCTGAACGTTTACTAGAATCTTCAGCGAAGCTGTTTGGTAGTATTGCTGGTGGTGTTGCTATTTCAACTATTATTGTTGGTGCTTTATTAGCGGCTTCTACCGGTGTTGTTGGCGCGAGTGTTGTGGCAATGGGGGTTATATCTTTACCAGTAATGCTTAAGAATAAATATCATGAACCTACTGCGGCTGGTGTTATTTGCGCCTCAGGTACTTTGGGTCAAATTATTCCACCTTCAATTATTTTAATTATTCTTGGCGATGTGATGGGTGTTCCTGTTGGCGACTTATTTAAAGCTGCTGTACTTCCAGGTATGTTACTCATTGTTGTTTACACCATTTATATTTTAGTTTTAGGTAAAGTTAAACCTGAATATTGTCCTCCTATGGAGATCACTGAAAGTAAAGCTGAACTTTTAGTGCAAGCGACAAAAGATATTATTCCACCATTATTACTTATCGTAACGGTTTTAGGATCTATTTTTTCAGGTATTGCAACGCCAACAGAGTCTTCTGCTATTGGTGCTTTAGGCGCAGTTGTTTTGGCTGTTTTCTATCGTAGTTTTTCTTTCAAGAAATTAAACGATGTATCTAAAGAAACAGTAAAAGTAACATCGATGATCTTCGCTGTACTAATTGGTGCAACTGCATTTTCTATGGTATTTAGCTACTCGGGTAGTGAATATATTGTTGAAGAGTTCTTCTTAGACTTACCTGGCGATAAGTGGACATTTTTATTGATGTCTATGTTAGCGATATTAATTTTAGGTTTCTTTATCGATTTTATTGAAATAGCGTTTTTAGTTGTACCTATTTTGGTACCTGTCGCTATGGTGTTAGAAATAGATTTGGTGTGGTTTGCCATTTTAATTTCAATGAATTTACAGACATCCTTTTTAACACCACCATTTGGCTTTAGCCTTTTCTATCTAAAAGGTGTAGCGCCGCCCTCACTTAAAACAACAACAATATATAAAGGTGTAATTCCTTTTATCCTAATGCAGATAATGGTTCTAGCACTGGTCTTATTTTTGCCTGAATACTTTATCTTCACATAAGAAAAACATAATAAAAAACATAAAAAAAATTGGGGATATGATAATGAAAAAAACAGCACTCTTTTTAGCAATTGGCAGTTCTTTATTGGTGACAAATTCAGCTATAGCTGATGTATCAGTTTACGGACGAATTACTTACAATATGCTAAAAGATGATACCTCGAAGGATGTATATTTTGGTCGTCATGAATTTGCAGAATCAAATTTTGGCCTTAAAGGCACATTTGATTACGGTAATGTAAAGTTTGGTGCTCAGTTAGAGGTTGGTTTAGATGAAGGCGTTTCTAATGTCCTTCACACTGAGGGAAATTCACGTACACGTATCCAAGAACTATCTATAGCCGGTGATTTTGGTAAAGTAAAATTAGGTACAGGTGCGGGGATTACTTGGATTATTTCTGATGTTGATCAATCAGGTACTTGGTGGTCAGATCCATTAGGGATGAGTCAGCGTTTTGGTGCAAGTCGTCGCGGTCCAGCGGCTGAGAGTCAAACACCACTTGTACAAGCTCAGTCTATTTTTAATGAGCGTATTATTTATGAATCACCAACCTTTTTAGACGGTGCTAAATTCTACGCCCAAATGAGTGAAGCGAGCGGCTACGAGGTGGCAATTAAATATGTCGCTAATGGCTGGCGAGTAAATATTTGGAATGTGGATTACGGTGATGTTGATCGTGATGATGACCCACAAGCAAATATAGATGAAAATACTACAGCAGGCTTCTTAGGCGCAACAGAAGGCCGAGGTATACTTGCTGGTTATAAACATTCATCTGGTGTTAACTTTACTGCTACTTATGGCACAGCGGATCAGGTTGATGACAGTACAAGAGAGTATCTCAACTGGAAATTAGGCTACACCAAAGATAAACATGCCGTCAGTATTAGTATGGGTAATTACAGCTCTGAAGATGCTGCAGGCGTATCTGGTGCTGACCATACTCGTACAACATTAGCGTATAACTTTAAACCCTTAGCTGGTGTACAATTATGGGCACAAGCAACAAAAGGCGATACTGATGATCAAGAATCTTTTAACGCTTTAGTTTTAGGTGGTTTAGTTAAGTTTTAATCATTATTAATTAAAGGGTAGCATGGTATTTTACCTGCTATCCTTTACTCGTTATTTGGAGAAAAACGATGAAACATACGCTAGGTATCGCTATTACATTATTAACTATAAGTTCTGCTACATTAGCTGATAATGAAATGGAAAAAGAGCCAGGACTATTTACCGGTAAAAAAGGAGCATTTACCATACTAAAAACTGATAACCTTACCGCTGAAGCACAGCCTCAAAAGCACGCTGAACAACAAGGCAACACTTCTGTAGAAGATATCATCCCTACTGCACCGGCATTATCAAAGAAAGCTGAGTTCGCTTTATTCAAAAAATGGAAAGAACATAAAGAAAATAATACTGCACAATACCAAGAATTTTTATTGTGGTTAGAATATAAAGAAATTAGCCACTAATTATTATAGTGGCTACTCTTCATATAACTCATAGTAACGAGGTTTAGCGCTTAAAATGGGCCAGTAGTTAATTCCGGCGTTTGCCAAAAACTTTTCCAAATATTATTACCATGCAAATAATAAATATCATCACCATGGAATATTGCTCGGTCATCCCAACCAGAAATATATGTTGGCTCTAATGCCATAAGAGCATTCACACTGCCCTTATCAACTAATAAGGCATCGGTATCATCACCTGTAACCTCAATAAGTTGTAACGCATTATCTCTAGTCCAAATATCTATCTCATTACCTGTTTCAAGATTCACTACCGTTTCTGTCAACCATTTTTCAACGGGTAAACCAAAACGATGTGTGCCATTTGGCATTTTTAAGTAAGTCAGTGCATGATAATTATATTCAACAGGCGTATAACCATCCTTATAAACAATCGAATTAATCTCAAGAGGATTATTCATATTACTAACATCGAATAAACTAATTTTAGCTCCTTCAATAATAGGGATACTTTCTGCACTATCAATCGCGATAGCATCAATGAACACCATTCTATTAGGATCAACATTCTGCCCGATACCCACTAACAAGTTATCAGAGATCGGATGTAAATAAGAAGAGTAACCTGGAATTTCGAGCGCACCTGCTATCTTTAATTGTTCTGTGTCACTAAGATCAAGTACATATAGTGGATCAGTATCTAAAAAGGTAACAACAAAGGCTTTGTTTTCAAAAAAACGAACAGCTTTGATATCTTCTTGTACGATACCCTCATTATTTACTTTACCTATCTTATTTGGGTAGGTGTCATTCGGAAGTTGCGCAACAAGCTTTAACTGGTTGCCTGATGGACTAAGAATATTTAGGCGATGCTCATAACCAACACTTTGATTACCTTTAGTGGTAACAACCCTTAAATTATTGTCTTTTTCACTAAACCTAAGGTTTGATAACCCCCAATTAAAACGACCATCTAATGTACCAGAGGCAACATAATCAATATCCTGTTTCGCAATTGAAAATTTATGAATAATAGATGTTTCTGTCGTTTGGTTATTTTCATATTGATAATCCGTGCCATATAAATAGACAGACGTAGGCGTAGCATAAAGCCCTGATACTTGCGTGTTGATGCAAACTGAAGAGATGCTATCAGGTTGAGTTAAATCAACGGTTGTTAAGGTTACAATACCATTAAAACCGTCTTTATCGGTTGAGTTTGCTGGTAAATAACAATTTTCTGGTTCAACTAAGTTACTGGTATTACCTTCTGAATCTGTTAACTGTGGGAGAAAATCACTAATATTAGACGCAAATACATGTTGATAATTTTCCAGTTTTTCAGCGTCAGTTGTTGCATAAGGAAGTCCTGAAACATAAGGTGAGAAACTACTCACAATATACAACACATTATCGACACGTCGACTATCAATGATAGAACCATCCATAGTATAAGAAGTTGTTATATTAGGTGCTGCTTGATTGCTAACATCTAATAACGACAAATTGAAATTTTGTTCTGTAGGAAAGAACATATCAATAGCAATAGTTGAAGTTAGCATGCTATTAGCAATAGAGTAATCATAAATATTCGACAATACAGCCAGTGTATTTTCTCTCAAATATAAGCTATTAATCGATGAAGCGGCTTTGCTTACCACAGTGTTGGACATTTCCCTAAGGCCACCTTCTTCATTGCGTTGCACAATGCGTATTGATGTTTTTGATGTCTCTTGAGTCGCTCCTTGCTGTTGATAAGAGTCATCATTGGCAATATACATATATTCGCCGTCATATTTTAAGCGGTCACCTTCAGCTACCCCAGCTTCTTGGTTGATCGTCAATGAATAATTACTTTGTTGACCGCCTTCATTACTTATCGATTCAGTAGCGTTGGCAGTATCAGCATTAATGGGCTCTAAAAAACCAGTTTTTTGAGTACTATTAAGATAAACCCCATTTTTTAAATGGTGCTCAAAATCTGTTGGATTTGCAGCTTTCAAAGGAGTTAACGCTATAGACATATCATTAAGCGAAGGAACTACTTGAATATTTTCTTCAACAGGTGCTTCTGTTTTTTCATCGCTACCACAACCGACTAACAGAAAAAAATAACCGAGAAGTATTAGCTTTTTATCCAACATTTTGTTCTCCATGTAATTCATATATAATTTATACTAATGAACATTATATAACGTAATTAATACTTACTGGATTTTTTATATTGTTATTAAATGCAACCAAATGTAATTGGATGTAATTGAAGCTAGCAATAGTGTCAAACCGTGGTAAATTATACAGTAATGTCGCTCAAGATACCTCTTTCATAAATCATGAATAAAAACGTATCTTTTATTACTGGTTATACCCCTTAAACTTATATTTGGATCGATTTATTCAAATGTTTACCAGGGCTAGCTTGAGTGGATATACTCTAAACCAAAGGTAGCTTATTACTTGAAATATTTTTTTTTACTCTTATTACTCTTTAGCCAATATTGCCGAGCTGATTGTAATCAAGAATCTGACCAGTGTGCAATTGTTGGAGAATGGAATTTTGCAGTTTCAGTAGGCGCTGGTGTCTATACTAATCCTCTAAATGGTGGTGATAATACTCCTTTAATCCTTATTCCTGAAATCAGTTACTATGGTGAGAAAATATTTTTTGAAAATAACACCTTAGGTTATACCTTATTTAATGGTCAACAGTTGGTTGTCAGTACAATTATCCAACTAAACCATGAAAAAGCTTACTTTACCCGCTGGCATCCTCAAAATATTTTTTTAGACAGTAGTGCTCCAAGTAATATTGTTGATAAGGATGAAGTAGACAATGCTGAGGGCAACAATGACAATGACAGTATTATACCAGAAATTACTATTGACGATGTTTCAAGTAAACGCTGGGCTGTAGATAGTGGCATTCAGTTAAATTGGTTTATTGATTCAAGCACTGATGTTGAAGTGCAAATTCTCCACGATATAAATAATGTCTATAACGGGTTTAATGGCCAATTTCAATTAAATCGGATGCTAAGATTTGAGCAGTTACCCAATACAAGAATGTCATATAGCTTTGGTACGAATGTTAACAGTAAAAACTTAGTCGATTATTTCTATGGCGTACCACCAGCACAAGCACAAAATAAAACCCAAGCCTATCAAGGGAAATTAAGTATTAACCCTTACTTCCGCTTAGCGCTAGTACATCAAATATCTGCAGATTGGAGCGCAAAATTTAATGTTAAACGTGTATTTTTAGATAGTAATATGACTGATAGTCCTTTAGTAAAAGATAATCATATTAATACTATTTTTGCAGGAGTCACCTATGACTTCTAGCAATGTTAAAAATATTCTTGGTTTTCTGATATTAAGTAGTTTGTCACAATCAGTAGCCGCATATTCAGACACAAAATTAGTCATTAAACCTACGGTTTGTATGGTAAAAAAGCTTGGCGATACCTGTAAAATGACAGTAAAAGTAGCCTGGCAAAGCGAGCAGTTAATCGATGCTTGCCTGTTTCAAAATGATTTACGTTTAACTTGTTGGCAAAATGCTCGTGATATTAATACAGATATCGAAATTTATCTTGATCAAAATATGCAATTTACCTTAAAAAACGATCAACAAATATTTGCCAACCAAAACGTAAAAATTAATACGGCAATACCGAATAAATATCGTCGTCGGTTACGTGCAAATTGGAGCTTTTTCTAATGGGACATATATTACTTGTCGAAGATGATTTACGTTTAGCTAATCTTATTGCTAAATTCTTGAAACAAAATGGTTTTCAAGTATCGATGCTTCATCAAGGAGATAATGTTGTCAATTTTCTACAAAAACACTCTCCAGATTTGATTATTTTAGATGTCATGCTACCCAAAGAAGATGGTTTTTCTGTTTGCCGTAAAATTCGTAATAGCTATGCTCAGCCAATAATATTTCTAACTGCAAAAGACAGCGATTTTGATCATGTACTGGGTTTAGAAATAGGTGCCGACGATTACATCATCAAACCTGTTGAACCTCATGTGCTTCTAGCCAGAATAAACATGCTGATGCGTCGTAAAAAACACAGTGAAAAAATGTCAGTAGACAATTTAACCTTTGGCCAATTGAGTATATTTAAAACATCGCGACAAGTAACATTATCATCTGAGCCAATTGAGTTGACTAGCCACGAATTTGAACTACTTTGGTTATTGGCAATTAATGCGGGGGAACCACAAAGTAGAGAGTATATTCATAAGCAAATGATCGGTCGAGAATATGATGGTTTAGATAGAAGTGTTGATGTTAGAGTCTCGCGCTTAAGAAAAAAGCTAGGTGATTGCACTAAAAATCCATATCGTATTATTACTGTTTGGGGTAAAGGTTACTTGTTTAGTAGTAGTGCTTGGGAAGAAAACCATGCTTCTAACATACAACCCAATGATAACCACTAGGCTGGTAGCATAATTTTGAATCGCCTTTTCATCAATTTATACCTAGTTATAATCATCGGTTTATTATCAATTAATTGGCTATCTGAGCAACTTTGGTTGCACTTTGTTGATGCAGAAACTCCCGCTAATCAACAATGGCATCACCTTGAAAAAGTGGCAAAATTTTTACCTTTATTACATCAAGAAAAGTCGCAATCAACTGATTCAACAATCAAACTCCTTAGCACAGCACTTGAAGTACCAATAGTAGTAGCCCCCATGAGTGACTTTTCTTGGCTCAGTGAACAAGAAGAAAAATTATTATCAGGAAATATAGTATTAAATTATGATGAACAAGATAACGTTATTCTCTATGTTAAAATTTTAGATAGCCCAACTGTTTACCAACTAGGACCATTCACTAGAAATAACCAGCTAGAAACTCATAATCAACACTTCAAGTGGATTTTCTTATGTATTTCTTACTTATTACTCGCCGGTGTTATTGCCTTATGGACTAGACCTTTATGGCGAGACTTAAATCAACTGACCGATATGGCTGGAGATATTGCCAATGGTAAGCTGGATGTCGATGTATCGACAAATCACCACTCTCCGATCAAGCAAATTGTCATCACCTTTAAAGATATGGCTCATCGAATTATTCGTCTATTATCGGATCAAAAGCAATTGGTTAATGCAGTTTCTCATGAATTACGTACCCCCTTATC
The DNA here is from genome assembly GCF_030547795.1 of Colwellia sp. 5_MG-2023. Classification (NCBI taxonomy): domain Bacteria; kingdom Pseudomonadati; phylum Pseudomonadota; class Gammaproteobacteria; order Alteromonadales; family Colwelliaceae; genus Colwellia; species Colwellia sp. 5_MG-2023. The sequence goes on from NZ_JAUOPW010000013.1 coordinate 23,569, forward strand.
AAGACTTAAATTCTCTCTCGCTATGCTTGAAGGGGCAAACGAAGCGCAGCGTAAAGATATGGCACAAGATGTTAGTGAGATAGAAGCACTGATTGATGAAATGTTAAGTTACGCCCGTTTAGAAAATATTAATCAAGATATTAAAAAGTCACCGGTGGAATTAACAGCGTTAATAACTCATCAAGTCTACAAGTTGCATAGGCTTGATGATTTGCAAATAAAATGGCAAACACCTAAACCTTGTTATTATCATTGTAATGAACACCTGCTTGAACGTGCACTACAAAACTTATCAACCAACGCTCTACGTTATGCGAAAAGTACGATTGAAATAAGCTTATTAGTATCCAAACATCACATAGAAATAATCGTTGAGGATGACGGACCAGGAATTGTTAAAGAAGATAGAAGCAAAATATTTAAACCTTTCTTTCGATTAGAATCGCACCGCAATCGCAGTGAAAACCAAACAAAAGGGGGCTATGGTTTAGGCCTTGCAATTGTTCAAAGAATTTGTGAATGGCATAAAGCAAGCTGTACGCTAAGTGATTCGACGTTAGGTGGATGTAAATTTGTAATCACTTTACCTAAAGTAACCTGAGCTCGGTTTAATAAATTAAAAATATCTTAAACCGAGTTCAGGTTAAAGTAACTTAATAACGACATCGATTACCACCTGGATTTAGAGCATTAGAACACCTAAACTATGCTGGCAAAAAAAAAGCATAGCCGGTTACCCAGACTATGCTTTATTTTCTAACACTAAAAATTTTAATATTAATACTTTGTAGTTCAGGTCACTTACTTAAAACTTGTAACTTATGCCAACTTCTAATGAGCGCTCTGGACCAACATAAATACCTTGGCGTAAACCAGTAATGTAACGTTTATCTGTCAAGTTCTTTACAGCGCCAAATAAACGTAAATTATTAGCTAAATTATATTGTGCCGTTAGATCTAACAACGTATAAGATGGCATTAAACCACCCCAAATTCCGCCTGCCGCATCTGTTGGGATCTCTTCAATATTACTCGCATCACCATATTGTTCGCCTCGATGATGAACAGTTAAGGCTGTGCTTAAGCTTTCATATTGGTAGTTCAATATAAGATTAGCGACTATTTTTGGCGCATACGGTAATCGATTACCTTGGTTTTCACCACTTTTAAACTCTGAAGTAGGAACCCAAGTAGCGTTAGTATCAATACTGAAACCACCACCCAGGTTATAGCCTAGCATGAACTCCATACCTAAATGCTCAGTTTCACCACCGTTAGACTGTGATAAGTTTGGATCGCTGTTACCCGTCACTACCTGATTACTGAAATCCATAGCAAAGGCAGCAACTTCATAATTGATATCGCCCTTATTACCACGAAGCCCTAATTCATAATTAGTTGAACGTTCGCCATCTAAATCTTGATCGGTAAGACCATCAAGTGCCACACCATTAGAAGCAGGTGAAAATGCACGATATACGCCACCATAAACCTGTGCTGAGTCGCTTAGGTTATAGGTTACCCCAACACCTGGTAAAACTTCAGTATTGGTCGTTTTAGCTGTGCTATTATCTTCAGTTAATATCAGACGCTTTTGCTCGTATGATTCAACTCGTAAGCCTGGGGTAATCGCAAAACGTTCACTTACTTCAATACGTGTTTGTGCATGTGCAGCATAACTGTCTGCAGAATCAATTCTATGTCGATCATTAACACCTGTGCGATCAGCAGCGCGTGTAGCTCGGATGCGCGTATCATTTGATTCTTCTTGCATAAAGCGTAAGCCGAACTCACTATCTGCTGTCAGACCAAATAACTGATGATCGAGTGTTAAGCGAGTTTCTATACCCACACGTTCGAATGAACGGTTATTACCCGTTAACGTGTCTTGATAAACCCATCGTCCAGCATCGTTTGAAGCATCAGTATCAACATCATAACGCCAATAATCACGGCTTACTTCACTCCAATACACTAACGTTTTCAAAGTAGCTTGCTCAGAAATAGCTAACTCATGGTTAATATCAAACGCGGTACGATCTGTTAAAAATTTATCATCTGCTCCTGGGTTGTAATCAGCACCAGCTAAATAATCATCCTTTAACAAACCACGATAAGAAATATCAGCATCATTTTCATAACGTGAAATTTTAAGACCAATTTTTTGACCATTAGCTAAAATAACACCAGCCTTAGCCATAACATCAGTCATTTCATAGCCTTTATCCATAAAACCATCACTGGTAGCATGTGTTGCCACAACACCAGCAAAAGCATCACCTGATTCGTTCTTGCCACCAGCTTCTAAGCTGATTTCTTGCATATTAAACGAACCAGCTCGACCTGTCAGCATAACACCATCATCAGGTGTTTTTGTTTGATAGTTTACTACACCACCAATAGTTGATGGACCATAGCGAAGTGACGATGAGCCTTTCAATACTTCAACTTGCTCTATGCGTTGAATACGAGGATTGAAGTAACGCTCATTACCAATAAATAAGCCAGGTGCTACAGGAACACCATCTTCTAACATAAGAGATTTAGATTCACTCGCAGATAAGCCACGAATACCAAAGTTGGCCACAATTGAGGTTTCTTCTTCACTTTTAGTGTTAATACCCGGAATACGACGTAAAATATCTTCAGTAGATAGTGGTTGAATTTTCTCAATTTGTTGACGATTTACCACTACAACAGATCCGGTATGATCTAATATTACCGAATTGGCATTACCTACCACATCAATAACTTCCATTGCTGGCATAATTGTTTGGCTTTCGTTTTCTTCACCACCACCTTGCTGTTCAGCAACTGTATTTAATGATACTAAAGCTAATGTAATTGCTAGCGATAGCGATGACTTTGTGGTCCGCATAATGAATATCCCCTAAAAATTTAAATATACTTGTAATAAATGAGCGCAATTAGAGCATAAAACAAAATGCGAATCAATATCATTGGCCTTGACTTTAGCTATAAATAAGTAAGTAGATAAGTACGATGAAACAACACTAATGCTGGCAAGGAATAACAAGCTAGCTAATTACATTACAATTTTTAAAAATTTAAAAAGACAAAAAAAAACCTGTCAGTATTTCACTGACAGGTTTTAACCCTAAGGTTTATGCGATTAAAGTAATAAGTTTCGTGATTAAACGAACGGATTAACTTTAATAATAGTTTCGTTACGATCTGGGCCAGTTGAAATAATATCAACAGGAATACCAGTAACTTCTTCAATGCGCTTAATATAAGCAAGGGCATTAGCTGGTAAATCATCAACTGATGTTGCACCAACTGTATTTTCAGTCCAACCTGGCATTTCTTCATATACCGGTGTGATCTTATCGTAACCTTCAGCAGCCGTTGGCGGCACAGTGATAATATCGCCTGATTCAGTTTTATAACCAGTACAAATTTTTAAGGTTGTTAAACCGTCAAGTACATCAAGTTTAGTTAAACAAAAGCCTGTCACACTATTAACTTGAACTGCACGATGCATTGCAACAGCATCAAACCAACCACAACGGCGTTCACGGCCCGTAGTTGCTCCAAATTCATGGCCAACAGTACCTAAATGATTACCAATTTCATCATCTAACTCTGTAGGAAATGGGCCTGAACCAACACGAGTAGTGTAAGCTTTAGTGATACCAAGAATATAATCTAAGTGACGTGGACCAAAACCACAACCAGTAGCAACGCCACCAGCCGTTGTATTTGAAGATGTTACATAAGGATATGTACCATGATCAATATCAAGTAATGTTCCTTGAGCCCCTTCAAACATAATAGAGTCGCCTGCAATACGTGCTTGATCTAAGATTTCTGAAATATCAGCAGTCATCTTTTTAATCGTATCAGCAACAGCAAGTGCATCAGCAAGTACTTCTTCATAATTCACTGGTTCAACTTTATAATAGTTAACCAATGAGAAGTTGTGATATTCAACAATTTCTTTTAATTTAGTTGCAAAAGTCTCTGCACAGAATAAATCACCAACACGTAAACCGCGTCGTGCAACTTTATCTTCGTATGCTGGACCAATACCACGCCCTGTTGTACCAATAGGCTTATTACCACGTGCAACTTCACGAGCAGCATCTAAAGCATTATGGTATGGAAGAATTAGCGGACATGCGTCACTAATTAGCAAACGTTCACGTACTGGAACGCCCTTAGCTTCCAACATGGTAATTTCTGTCATTAAAGCTTTAGGACATAAAACTACACCGTTACCAATAAGACATTTTACGTTATCACGTAATACACCTGATGGAATTAGATGAAGTACGGTTTTTTCACCGTCTATCACTAAAGTATGGCCTGCATTATGTCCGCCTTGATAGCGAACAACATATTTTGCTTTATCGGTTAGTAAGTCAACGATCTTACCTTTACCTTCGTCACCCCATTGGGTACCTAGAACAACTACGTTTTTGCCCATTTTTGACTATTTCATAAGAAAATTAGGCGGGGATTCTAACAAAAATCAAATTGTAGTCCAAGAACAAATAACTGTTTATTTAATAAATATAAAAATAGCCTTTGATGTTAAGGGCTTATCTTTATTCTTTTTTAACTAATATTATGAACTATTGTGATAAACATAGCTTAAAAATCGTAAATATAAAAAACGCTAACATCATATTGCGGCTGTTTATCAATGTGTCTCGCTATTTTAGCCGCAACATTTTATACATTTGATAATAAATCAAGTAACCTGAGCTCGGCTTAATATATTCTTCTCTAACAACTACTTTTACTTGGTCTATCCTTTGCTCATACTTTCGTTCTGGATATAAAAAAGCCAGCAAAAATGCTGGCTTTATAGATAAACAAACTCAAAGTAATTTTACTCTCAGATTATTTGTTTGAACCGTCTTTTAAATAGTGGAAAAAGTCACTATCAGGTTTAACAACCATGATATCACTTTTGCTATTAAAGCTATTCTCATAAGCTTCTAAACTACGATAAAAACGATAGAACTCAGCATCTTTACCATAAGCAGATGCATATATTTTAGATGCTTCTGCATCACCCTCACCACGTGTAGTTGAAGCATTCTTTTTCGCTTCAGCTAACATAAGAGTAACTTTAGCATCAATCGTGGCACGAATTATTTCCGACTGCTCTTGACCTTGTGATCTATGTTCTTTTGCTACAGCAGTACGTTCAGCACGCATACGATCATAAATAGAGTTGCTAACCTCAGTAGGTAAATTAATAGCTTTAATACGTACATCTACCACTTCAATACCAAGATCTTCACGGCTACTTTCTGCACTTTCTAATGCTTGTTGCATTATTGCATCACGATCACCTGACACGATTTCTTTAATCGTTCTATTACCAAATTCAGTACGAAGACCATTATTTACTTTCTGCTTTAGTAAGGCACGAGCATTTTCAACTGAACCTGATGTACGTAGGTAATAAGTAGAAAAATCAATAATGCGCCACTTAACAAAAGAGTCAACCATTAAATCTTTTTTCTCTGATGTTACGAAACGATCTGGCGCTTCATCTAACGTCTGAATACGTGCATCTAGCTTACGTACCGATTCAATAAATGGAATTTTAAAATGTAAACCTGGTTCAAATACCAACATTTGATCCGATACCGAATCACGTTTAATTTTTGAAAACTGGAACACAATACCACGTTGACCTTCATAGATAACAAACATAGAAGACACAACTAAGATAAATACTAATGCGACAATAGCAATAATAAAGTTTTTCATAATCTAGTTACTCCCATTATTGAATCTATCACTTCGACCAGAAGTTGATGGTGAAGAGTTCACACTTGGCTGCTCTTGTGGCTGTGAGTATGGTTGAGGCGTTGTGCGCTGAGTAGTAGATTGCTGCTGCATAATTTTATCAAGTGGTAAATACATCATATTATTTCCACCATCAACATCAACCATTACCTTACTGGTATTACTATAAACTTTTTCCATCGTTGCAATATATAAACGCTGGCGAGTCACTTCTGGTGCTGCTTGATACTCAGGCAGAATTTTTTCAAAACGAGCAACTTCACCTTCTGCATCTAATACAATTTGTCCTTTATAGGCAAGCGCTTCTTGTTCCATACGTTTCACACGACCACGAGCACGAGGTTCAATGCCACGCGCATAAGCTTCAGCTTCACGTAAAAAACGTACTTCATCTTCTTGTGCAGCAATAGCATCATCGAATGCATCTTTCACTTCATTAGGCGGACGAGCATCTTTAAAGTTAACATCAACAATAATCAAACCTAAATTAAAAGGTTCTATAATTTCTTCAAGCTCTTTCCACACAGATTGGCGAATAATTTCTCGACCACTAGTTAGAATGTCATCCATTTTTGCATGGCCAACAACGTAGCGTAACGCACTATCAAGCGATTGATTCAAACTATCGTCAGCATTAGTAACACTAAATACATAATTACGTGCATCCATCACACGGTATTGAATTTGCATTTCAACTTGAACAACATTTTCATCTTGCGTTAGCATAAAACCTGATGACTGCATTTCACGCGTACTTTGCATATCGATAGGGATAATACGGTCAACAAAAGTCCACTTCCAGTTAATCCCTGGATCAACTGTGCCAGCATACTGGCCAAAACGCAGTACTATGCCTTTTTCTGCTTCTTTGATCGTATAAAAACCACTAAATGCGTAAACAACTATTGCAATAATAAGTACTAAACTTATACCAATAGTAGACATGCTTTTACCTGAGGGTGATGACCCTCCTGAAGAATTTCCGCCACCTTTGCCTCCAAAGATGCCACTGACTTTTTTACCTAAATCATTAAGTAACTCATCTAAGTCTGGTGGGCCTTGGTTCTTACCACCTTTATTTTTCCAGGGGTCTTTATCATTATTCCCCGGTTCATTCCAAGCCATGTATTTCTCCGCTAGGTTAGTAATTATTAAAATATTTATTGATGATTCTATCAAATAAATTCAAGTTTATGATAAAACGATCGCTTTTATAAGACTCAATATGAGTATTAACACATTAATTTACAATATATGCCCTATTGAAGTTGAAATTAGGGTTTTAATTGGACATATTGTTCAATGTCATTGCCTTCTTGTTTGACTAGTCGATTCCATTCTCGTTTAGGTAGTTTTAAATTAAGATGACAGTTACCTTCATCATCATAATGCTCATTTTGAATACTGTTTAATCGATATAATATTCCACGAAGTTTTCCCGCTGTTGGCGGAATAACTAACATAGTTTCAACTATTTGACTTCCTAGACGTTCAGTCAGTGCGGTAAAAAATAAATCAATACCAATATTAGCTTGAGCTGATAGCCAAACTCTTATGGGCCGCCCTTGATAATCTCGGTCTATTCTAGGAGCAACATCATCTAAATTATCAATTTTATTACAAATAATTAACTGTGGAACTTCATCTGCTTCAATTTCAGATAAAACATGCTCCACCTGTTCAATATTTTCACTTCGCCTATCATCTGAAATATCCACCACATGAATTAATAGCTCAGCTTCACGGGTTTCTGTTAATGTCGCTTTAAATGCAGCAACTAAATCATGAGGTAAATGACGAATAAAACCAACGGTATCAGCTAAAATTACACCACCAATACCCTCAAGCTCAATTCGTCGCAAGGTTGGGTCAAGTGTTGCAAAAAGTTGATCAGCGGCATAAACATCTGATGCCGTTAATAGATTAAATAGCGTAGACTTTCCTGCATTAGTGTAGCCAACTAACGATATTGTTGGCAATTCAGCACGCGTTCTTGAACGTCTGCCTTGTTGTCTTTGTCGTTCAACCTTTTCTAAACGTTTACCAATCATCACCATACGTTCACTTAATAAACGTCTATCGGTTTCTAATTGCGTTTCGCCTGGTCCACGTAAACCTACACCACCCTTTTGACGCTCTAAGTGAGTCCAGCCACGAATTAATCGACTACTCATATGTCGTAATTGTGCTAATTCAACTTGTAACTTACCTTCGTGTGTACGCGCTCGCTGCGCAAAAATATCAAGAATAAGTGAAGTTCTATCTACTACACGGCACTGGCATAAAGCTTCAATGTTTTTTTCTTGGGAAGGCGATAAACTATGATTAAATAGCACAACATTAGCGTCAAACAAACGAACAGCTTCTGCTATTTCTTCGGCTTTTCCTGAGCCAACAAAAAATTTAGGGTGTGGAGTACTACGTTTACCAGAAATAACGGTTAACGCGCTTACGCCTGCAGAAGAAACTAACATTTTAAATTCAGTTAAATCTTCACGGGTACTTTCATCTGGGAAGTCGAGGTGGACAAGCACTGCTTGTTCACCTGCTTGATAACGGTCAAACAACTGCATTAAACCTTAGAAATAATGACTGTCGAGACAGGATAAAAAAATTCTCTAAAAAGTCACATTCAAATAACGCGAATACCAACCTATGCGTAAAAGATAAGTTGTTCTGAGTAAAATTTAGCACCAAAATATAAGTAACTTTTACTCTTCTGACTCTGACTGATTAGCCGCCGGTGCTGTGTTTACTGCACGTGCTGGTACTACGGTTGAAATAGCATGTTTATATACCATTTGACTAACGGTATTCTTTAATAGAATCACAAATTGATCAAATGATTCTACTTGCCCTTGTAGTTTAATACCGTTGACTAAATAGATTGCAACTGGAATACGATCACGACGTAACGCATTCAAAAATGGGTCTTGTAAAGATTGACCTTTTGCCATTTTATGGCTCCTTTTTCTTATTATTAAATAAAAGTTATTAACCAAAATTATTTTTGATTAATGATAATTTTTGCTATTCCCCAATACATAACCAGTTAATTATACATCAATATTTTAATATTGCTTAATGATTACCAGTATATTTATCTTTATTGAGAATATTATTGTAACTATTTACGTAGTGAAAACTGTCGCTAAACAGACAAAATATAGCTTTAACTAACCAATTATTGCTAAATAATGTGATACAACAACTGTTTTCACCTTTATTTAACCTAATAAAAATGTCATTAAATTTTCATGTTTATTAGGTTTTTTATATCAATCACATTTACCAACGGCAGCTAACACTTTTGACAAATTCATTTCATCATCTGTTGTTAACCACTGCAATTCAGGCCAACTTCTAAGCCAGGTTAATTGGCGCTTAGCCAATTGCCTTGTAGCACACACACCTTTGAAAATCATTTCTTCATGACCATATTCACCGTTCAAATATTGCCACATTTGACGATAACCAACACAACGGATTGAAGGTAAATTTTCATGTAAATCATTGCGTTTTTTTAACTCAATAACTTCCTTTTCAAATCCTTGCTCTATCATTTGTTGATATCGCAACTCAATTCGTTCATGCAAAGTACTGCGCTCTTTCGGTGTGATGGCGAATTGTAATATATCGCCATCGAGCTTATTACCTTTAATTTGTGTCAATTGTGTCAAAGTATTACCTGTTAAGCGAAATACTTCTAATGCACGAATTAATCGTTGAGGATCATTTGGATGAATTCTTTGTGCCGAAACGGAATCAACTTGCGCTAATTGCGCATGCATTGCTTCCCACCCATGCTCTACAGCTTCCCTTTCTATCTGTTGACGCACTTCACTACTTGCCGCAGGTAGTGGTGAAATCCCTTCAATGAGACTCTTAAAATACATCATAGTTCCCCCAACTAACAAAGGAATTCGATTATTAGCTCTGATACTCGCTATTTCAGCTAATGCGTCATGACAGAAATCAGCAGCAGAGTAGCTTTGCGCTGCATCACGAAGGTTAATTAAACGATGAGGGTATTTCGATAATTCATCCGCGCTAGGTTTAGCTGTGCCAATATCCATATCTCGATAGATTAAGGCTGAATCAACGCTAATAATATCGCAAGGCAAAGCATCAGACAAAGCCATAGCTAATGCGGTTTTACCCGATGCTGTTGGCCCCATTAAACAAATAACAGGTGGTTGCTTGGCTACATTTTTTGTCGACACTAAATTGGAATCTCATGTTAACTATACTGGTAACTTAACTAATGTGTTACGTCCAACTCAGTAATAGATATTAATTGCTTAACTTGAGATGTAAGGTCTAGCGGGACAGATTTCAAGAGTACGGCATCTATTTTTTGTGTTGATAGTGTTTTTTTTGCTTCTAGCCATAAAGCTTGGGCTTGTTCTTCACTATAGTGTTGAGCAACCATCACACTAGCTAGCGCAGCAATGATACTTTTATCACGCTCTTTTGGTTGTTTGTCACCGTGGTCAAATGATAATAATTTTTCAATAATTTTGATAAAACTTGTACTTACATCTTGTTCTCGCAATAAAGCTGGAAACTGTCGTATCTGTAATCGCCCTTTACTACCTTTATCGTTTACAGTCACAACAATGCCCGCTAACGCTAATTCAGACTGATAGTGTTGTATTGCTCTCATTTGCTGCTCTGATAGTTTTATCACAACAGGCAATAATAAAGGTTGACTAATTAACCCTTTATTAGGTTTTGTTTCACTTAACTGCCAATGTAAGAGAATTTTATTTTTGTGTAATTGGTACGCTAAGGTGGCTAATGAAAGTAAGCGTAAACTGCTGTCTTGTTTGAAAATACCATATTGCCCTTGCTCAATAGCAATAAAGAACGTTTCAGCATGGTGTTGGACTTTTAAAGCAGTAATCGGGTTAGAAAGTTCTCCCTCTGCAACCTTGTTTGTAGGTTCACTTTCATTATGTACTATTGGAGTCATCAGTTTTTGATAATTTTCTACCGCAGACTTAGTTATTCTTGGACTAGCAGTATAATTATTGGTTGTCGCAGAACGCGGACTATATGCTTTTTCATTTATTTGAGCTAATGGTTTTATATAATCAGGACGATCATATTGCACACTTTCATGTATCGGTTCAACTTGATTCTCTACTGGCAGGTGCTCTTCCTGAAAATCTAACAGCTGATTATTTTCCATTAATGCTTTATGACACACAGAGTAAATAAAGTCATGAACATAGCGACTTTGATGAAAACGCACTTCATGTTTAGCTGGATGTACATTCACATCAACTTCACGGTGATCAAGAGTTAGAAACAACACAAATGCAGGATAAGTATCTGGTGGTAATAAGTCGGCATAGGCTTGACGAATCGCATGATTAATTAACTTGTCACGCATCATTCGGCCATTAACATAGCTATAGCAAAGATCATTTTGATTACGTGCAAAGCTTGGTTTTGCTAACCAGCCAGAAAACAACATATCATCATGCTGACAGTGAACTTCTACCGCATGTTCAACAAACTTTTGACCACATACCATAGCAACACGCTTGGCACTTTGTGCTTTAGTCATTGCAGCGCGATATTGACGAATTATTTTTCCGTTATGTGTTAAAGAAAAACTAACGTCAAAACACGCCAATGCAATACGCCTTATCACTTCATCAATATGATTAAATTCTGTTTTTTCAGTACGTAAAAACTTACGCCTTGCAGGTGTATTAAAAAATAAATCTAATACTTCGATAGTTGTACCATCGGGATGTGCGGCAGGCTGTATACTCACAGCCATATCACGACCTTCAGCACTCGCTTGCCATGCTGTTGCTTGGGCTTTAGGCTTAGACGTTAAAGTTAATCTTGCCACTGAACTGATACTTGCTAATGCTTCACCACGAAAACCGAGACTGTTTATCGCCTCTAAATCACTTAGATCTTTTATCTTACTTGTTGCATGACGACTTAATGCTAATGTTAATTCGTCTTTGACAATGCCAGCACCATTATCACTAATACGAATACGTTTAACACCACCTTTATCAACCTCAATATTTATATTGGTTGCGCCTGCATCTAAGCTATTTTCAACAAGCTCTTTAATAACTGAAGCAGGTCGTTCTACGACCTCTCCGGCCGCTATTTGGTTCGCTAATCGTGCTGGAAGTATCGCTATTGTCATGATTATTCTTATTTTTTAGGTTTTAAATTTACAATACAGTGCTAACCTGCACGGGGAATTTTTAAAGTCTGACCAATACGAAGTACATTAGATTTTAAGTTATTGACCGCTTTAATTCTGGCCACAGATATCTTATAACGTTGCGCGAGTACCGACAAAGACTCACCACTACGTACTTTATGCTTTCGCATGGTCGTAGCTGCTATTAAGGTACCTTGAGGAGCATTGCTCGTAAAATAACTATCAACCGCTTTAAAAATGGCATTCGCAAGTTTTGTTTGATGAGTTCTACTATTAAGATTTTTTTCTTCGGTTGGGTTAGAAATGAAGCCTGTCTCTATCAATACAGAGGGAATATCAGATGATTTCAAAACGGCTAAACTCAAACCTTCAGGTTCTTTTTTATGGAGTTTAGTTACTTGTTTTAATTCCTTAATAACATGCAATGCAAATTCATAACTACTGGCCATAGTGTATTCTTTTTTCATATCAGCAAGCGTAAAAGCTAAGTTTTTATCTTTTGTTAATTTAATGGTATCGCCTGCTCCACCTAATAATTCTGACTCATCTTGCCTATTTGCAATCCAACGAGTAAATTCAGAATTAGCCCGTCTAGATGATTGTACTAATACTGAAGCACCACTCGGTTTAGATGATACAAAAGCATCAGCATGGATAGAAATAAGTAAATCCGCTTTGTTTTCTCTCGCTAGCTCTGTTTTTCGACTATGTGTTACATAGTAATCGCCGGTTCTGATCATCGCCGCTTTAAAGCCATCTCGTTGATCAATCATCTTAGCGAGCTTTTTAGCAATTGATAGCGTTATCCTTTTTTCATATGTACCCTTAGCACCAATAGAACCAGGATCTTCACCACCATGCCCAGCGACAATCGCAATAACTATATCTCGTTTACCATTAGAACTGTTATTTTCAGTAATAGGCGTTGATTTATTTTTATCATGTAAGTCAATAACTAACCGGTCTCCATACTGTCCTGCAGGTGCCAAAGGAAAAACAGTTAATGGGTACTTTTTTGATAGTTCTAATACTAGTCGAGTACTGCCTGTTGATTTGGCAGTACTGGTACGAAATACCTGAATTCGTGGATCATTTTCAGCTAATTTTGTGAGCGCAACATTATTTTTGGTGTTTTTAAAATCAATAACTAAGCGGTCCGGTTTACTTAAAGTAAAATATTTATAATCAGGTTTACTTTTCAGATCGAAAACAATACGCGTATTTTCTGGTGCCGGCCAAACACGAATACCATCAATACTATTAGTGCTTGCTAAGGCATTATTTGTACATAAGAGTACTACAGCTAATAAAAGCCAAAATACAATAGACGCTATGGAGGGTAATAAACGCATAACCAACCTTAAAAATTTTTAATTACTAATCTTAAGTGATATAAATGCTCAAGATATTCTCACAAAACCTATCAGAAACTGCTTTAGCAATCATCACATTAACCATATGTTAATGCCAATTGCTGTAAAACATCCTCACCTCGTTTAGAGCAAGCTTGTAAATCGATCACTCGTTGCTCATTTTGATAAACCATATTAATGATTATATCCTCATTAGCCAAGAGGCCAGCGCCTTTTTCTGGCCATTCAATAAAGCAACAACAATTATCAGCGAAATAATCGCGAATCCCCATATATTCTAATTCTTCAGGATCTCCTAGACGATATAGGTCAAAATGATAAACTTGCCACGGCGGTAATTCATACGGTTCAACTAAGGTGTAAGTTGGGCTTTTAACGTTGCCTTTATGCCCCATTCCACGTACAAAACCACGTGTAAGTGTTGTTTTTCCAGCCCCCAAGTCACCATTTAAAAAAACCACCAGTGATTGTTGGGCTTGTTGTTGTTCATTTTGCCACTGTAATACTTTAGCTAAGCTATCGCCCATAGCAATTGTCGCGGCTTCATCGGGTAAAAGGTACTCTAACTTTTTCATTTTTTCTCAAAATTTTCTATTAATCGTTAGGTTAGCTATTCTATGCCTAGAAAGCTTACAATAGTATGAATAGGTGATATTACATTAATCATAGTAACTGATAATAATATCATCTGATGCGCCATGAATATAGACAGGCTCGGAGGTAACTATAAAATATTTATGCTCTTATAAAAGTAAATATTATTTGGTTATTTAGCCGATGGAATAAAGTCACCAACCACAAAAATACTAACCGGTAAAGTGAAGTATTCTGACACTTATATTTTGCTCGAGATTGTTGTGGTAAACTCATCAATCATTTACACCTAGCAGCTATACTAAACCATACTTTATTTGTATTGGTTATTTTATTTAAAAAATGACAAAAACAATCCCAGATACTCATGCTATCAACTATTCCCAATTGGCTGAAAAAATCCAGTGTTGGGGTAAGGAATTAGGCTTTTCTCAATTAGGTATTACTGATATTGACCTATCCCAACATGAAAGAAGCCTTGAAAAGTGGTTAGCAAATGGTTATCACGGCAATATGGAATATATGGCGCGTCATGGTTTAATGCGTGCACGTCCTGCAGAGTTGGTACCAGGAACGGTTAGAGTTATTAGTGTTCGATTAGACTATTTGCCTACTGACGCCAAGTGCGCTCGTATTTTGAAAGCGAAAGATCACGCTTATATTAGCCGCTACGCATTGGGGCGAGACTATCATAAACTGATGCGAAAACGGCTACAGTCATTAGGCAAAAAAATTGCTGAACATTGTGAAGAGTTCAATTTTCGTCCATTTGTTGATTCAGCCCCCATATTAGAACGTCCCCTTGCTGAAAAAGCGGGTTTAGGTTGGGTGGGTAAGCATACCTTATTACTCAATAAAGAAGCTGGCTCGTGGTTTTTTCTTGGTGAACTGCTTATAGATATACCACTGCCAATAACATCAATTAAACCTAAAAACACAGAAAGATCGGTCAATGACTGTGGCAGTTGTGTTGCTTGTATAAAAATATGCCCAACCAAAGCTATCGTAAAACCTTATGTCGTTGATGCCAGACGCTGTATTTCTTATTTTACCATTGAATCTCCTGATCCTATTCCAATAGAATTGAGACCATTAATGGGTAATCGAATTTATGGTTGTGACGATTGCCAACTTATTTGTCCTTGGAACAAATACGCAAAGCTGAGTTTAGAAGATGATTTTCAAGCGAGAAATCAACTGGATGAAATAACACTTTTAACGCTATTTTCTTGGAATGAAACTTACTTTTTAGATGTTTTTCAAGGTTCGCCGATACGACGAATAGGGTTTCAAAGCTGGCAACGTAATATTGCCGTAGCATTAGGTAATGCTCCTTGGGATGCTGAAATTGTTCAAGCATTGGAAGATAAGTTACCACTTGCTTCCGAATTAGTTGCTGAGCATATTCATTGGGCTATAGCACAGCAAAACCTAAGTAAACCAAATAAAGACGTTATGAATAAAAGCCCGATTGAACGACTTAATGCTAGATTAATTCGTTCAGTAGAAAAAGGGCTTCCTAGAGATGCATAATCGTTCAACTATACAGGTTTAAAAATGTCCAAGGTAGATTACAATACCTAATGAAATGACTGTTAGCTAAATATTTAAAGCGTTTCTGCGTATTCGTCGATTTCAGTTAATACAACTCGAGTTTCTTTTAGTAAGGCATTAACCTTTTCTAGGCTACTAGGTATTTCGACACCGCTTAATAATTTTGACCATTGTGTACATAATAATTGTAGCCGAGGTGCTGAGAGTATTGCAGCATTTAACGCTAATGCCGCAATAGCAACGTGTGCTTGCGCTAACTCTTTTTCTTTTATCGCCTCAATTAACGCATCAAGCTGTTGGTGATTATCTTGGGTATACTCGTCAAGCATAAACAATGCTAATTCAACAGTACCTTGATGCTGTAAATAGCGAGCAAAGTCAAAAACAGCAGCGTTATCTGTTAATAATTGCGTAACTTCAGTAATAACAACATCATCAGAACCTTCTTCTGGCAAAGCCAATTTATCTTGATTGCTCGATTTATTTAGTGCAAGCTCTCCCTTTATATCTCTTTTTTTCTTTAGCCACGGTGCCAATGCTTCAGCTAACTCTACCAATGTAATTTCATCGGTAAAATTCAATTGATTAATAAGCCATTGTGCGAAAGGTGCTCTATTTCCAACCTTAGGTAACATATCAGTTAAGGATAAAACCCCAATACTAATATTTGCTGTAGTTGCTCTTTCAATTAAAGCTGATTCAGGAAATTCCGTAACCAGTATGTTGTATACACCTGTTTTCCAAAGTATTGCTTGTTCATACTCATTAGCAACGATTTTCACATGAAAACCAAGCCAATGTAGTAATCGTTGTAAGTTTTGATAGGCTTGTGGCGATTGCACAGCAAGTAATAACGGCAACTCGGCCGGTAATGCTTCATGAGAGACAAAAGACTCATAAGGAAATAATTGATTCGTTAAACGGTCGCCTTTTAGCAGCTTCAAGATATTTTCAACAAAACTATCTTTACAAAATATTTGCTCTGCTTGATTATAAAAGCCGAAGCGCTCATAGTTAAGTTCACTTGATTGAAGCACCATCAACTTAGGTTTTACAGACTCAGGTAATAAGTTAATCTGTTGAATAATGAAATCAAGCTGAGTTACTGCTATATCACTTGTGACCACGACGACATCAAATTTCTTGCGATTAAGCTTTTCTTCAATAAACTGACTTTTAAAACTATCAAACTGGGTGATTCGTTCAAGTTTGCCATGGGCAGATAAAACAATAGTTGCAATCAACTCAGCTAACACCACATTATTTGACAATACCATGATGTTAGTGCCGTTTAAGGTGATTTTTTTGCTAACATCTTCAGGCGCAGCAACGGCTAAAGGTAAATCAAAACTGAGTTGATAGCCATCATCAACAAGTTCCGCACTAATATTTTCACCATGCTGCTTAGTAAGTAGCAGATTAAAAGCATCAATTAACGGTGAGTTTATGCGCGAAACAGATTCAGAATTTAATAACTGCATAATTAAGGTAGGCAGCGTTTTTAAAGGGCTTGTGTTGACAATAACCGACAAGTTTACTAATTGTTGTCCTTCATTCTTATCTTGTAATTGAGCCTGTAATAATAATTGGCTTGCTCTACAGTTCGTTAATACGATATCAATAAGTAAACTGATAAAATGCTGAAATACATTATCGTCAACTTTTACCTTACTGAGTAAGCGCTCATCACAACGTACGAACAATTTGTTGTCATATTTATGCTGTTCTTGTTGCTTGTTAAATAAAGCAGCATATATCTCATCAATTAAATTCACATCGGTCAATGTCAAACGTGATTTATCTGATTTCATTTCTAACGCTAGATGTAAACCTGAAAATTGCTGATATAAACACATTAATTGCGTTATTAAATGCTCCTTATTGGTAGTTAATGGGGTGGCATTTAATACATTAACATTTAGGTAATATTCTTGATGTTGTTGTATGACTTGTACTATTAATTTCTTTAAAAATTGATAACGTTGCATTTCATCAAATATTTGCAAGGTTAAGCGTAATTTTTGCTGTTCTGCATTTTGATGTAGCTCTTCAATAGTTTTTTCTTGTTGTGATAACACTTGTTCAATAGCTTGATATTTATTTAATAATACCTGCCATTCATCTTCATTATGCTGCGGCTCTTCATGACTTTCTAAATGACCTGAAGTTTTCTCTAAATGATCGATTATGACTTGCGTTTCAATGCAATTAGCAACAACACTTTTATTTGGTGCGTTATTGATGGTGTTGACAATGCTCTCAACACCTTGCTGCGCTGAAATCTTAATTTGCTTGTGTAATCGCCATAATAAAAAGAAAAAACAAAGTAGCGACAGAGCAATACTAGCCAACAAAATATTAACAATATTTTTTTCTGATAATTCTATAGTATAACTAGCCAAAAAAGCCTTTATAACGCTGATGTCACCGGTTTGAATATCATTCTTGTAAGGGGTTAATAATAGCCGCTTAACACCTTCTTGTTGCTCTTTTAAATTAGTTTGATAATCTTGAACTAAACGAATATAACTTTGCCATTTAGGTATTGATTTTTGTTCTGTTAATACTATTTTTTCCAACGTATCAAACTGCTGATTAACATCAAGAATTCCCTTTATTAACCCATCACTTATAATTTGTTGATGCTGAGTAAACAATTGCCGCATCTGAAGACGTAATTCCTCAAAAACGGTTAGCGATGTATTGGTATTCAATGCTTTAAACCGCATTAAAACATCAATTAATAACGTTTTTAATTGTTGTAAATCATTCGATTTTTGAGCCAGTTGCACATATAGATTAGCTCGACTGTAAGTCACTCTATTTTTTGCTTGCTCAACTTCTAATTGTTCATTTAGTATTTTTTGGCTAGCAAATTGCTCATCGATAACTTGCTGGATAGAAAAAAGCACTAGTTGCAATTGAATAATGCTGCTTTGCCTTAGCTGCTGATTATAGGTATAGCTGTCTTGCACACGTGAAACAACATCTTCAGCAAGTAAGTTTTTATCTAGCCATTGCTGAAAAACTTGTTTATTGTCGCTATGCGCTTGCAGTAAGTTACGATTTAATATAATTAATTCATCATGTAACTTAACCAAATTGCCAGTATTATCCGGTTGGAGTATATCTTCAATTAATTGCTCGACTGCTTGCAACGCGTTAATTTGTTTTAACGCTTGTTTTATCGGTATTAATTGATTTTTGAGTGTCGCATTGTCCTGCACATTAGTTTGGTAAAATAAGGCAGAGGTTAAGCCTATCGTAATGATGATTAAAAAACATAATGCTACAAATTTAAACCTAAATTTTTGATAAAAAAGCTTTAATTTAATTTTCTTATGGTGTTGCTTCTGCTCAGTGTTATTTTCAATATGCTCTGCAACGCCGTCAATATTACTCATAGTGGTTTTTTATTCTACATCCCTTAATGACGTTAGTTTATACCAAACTACAATGATAATAATAGATTGATAAAGATTAAGTGAATATTTTTACTAATTTACAGACGAAATATAGTGATAGCATAGCGCACATCAAGTTGATGTGCGCATTAAATAAACTGACTTTTACAATATTATCACTGGCACTTATATTCAATATTAAGTTAACGCCCAAAGAGTGATAAATGATTAGTTAAATTTTGAAAAAGTGCTCTTGGTAGACTTTTAACTCGGCGATAGACTCTCTAATGTCATCTAAAGCTAAATGAGCTCCCGTTTTTACTACTTTATCTAATACTTCAGGTTTCCAGCGACGAGCAAGCTCTTTCACTGTACTTACATCCAAATTACGATAATGAAAATATTCTTCAAATTCAATCATATACTTATTAATAAAACGTCGATCTTGACCAATACTATTACCACACATTGGTGAAACACCTTTCGGCACATATTGTTGAACAAAGGCAATAGTTTGAGCGGTAGCTTCAGCTAGGCTAATCTTACTCTCACGGCATCGTTTAGTTAAACCTGACTGACCATGATGTTCAATACACCATTCACTCATATTGTCTAACACATCATCTGATTGATGAATGGCAAAAACGGGGCCTTCAGCTAAAATATTTAACTGACTATCAGTAATAATAGTAGCAATTTCGAGCACTACATCAATTTCAGGCTCTAACCCAGTCATTTCTAAATCAAGCCAAATTAAATTGGTATTGTTACACGTCATAAATATCCCTTAAAAATTGCACAAGCAATAGCTAGTAATTATCAGTATAATAGCGAACAAATAACTAGGATTAAACAAAATGATTAAGACTTGTGGCTAAGAAAAAATTAACTAATGGTCAGCAAAGACGCATTAAAGCTAATCACGACAAAAAATTGCACACGAAAGTAAACGCTAGTGGCGGTAAAGTTCAGTGGGAAGATGAAGAGCTAGGTGCTACTCAACAAGGTATTGTGATCAGTAGATTTGGTCAACATGCGGATGTAGAGGGTGATGATGGTGCAATATACCGATGTAATTTACGCCGTTCTATCAAAACTTTAGTCTGTGGCGATAAAGTACTTTGGCGTTTAGGCAAAGAAACTCAACATAGCATTTGTGGCATTATTGAAGCCGTGCATGATCGTGAGACTGTATTAAGCAGACCTGATGTTTATGATGGCGTAAAACCTATTGCTGCTAATATTAGCCAAATTTTAATTGTTTCTTCTGTATTGCCGGCATTTAACAGTGACATTATTGATCGCTACTTAGTTGCTGCTGAGCAAACGGGCATAACGCCAGTTATTGTCTTAAACAAAATAGATCTACTTAGCGAGTTAAGCCAAAACGAGCAAGATGAAATTGAACAACAATTACAAATCTATAGAGAAATAGGCTATCAGATACTTTATGGTAGCAGTCAAACTAATGAAGGTATTAGCGAAATAAAAACTCAATTGAGCCAGCATATTAGTATTTTTGTTGGTCAATCAGGTGTGGGAAAATCAACATTAGTGAATGCTTTAATGCCAGAGCTTGGCGTAGTTACTCAAGAGGTTTCACAAAACTCTGGGTTAGGGCAACATACAACAACTGTCGCTCGATTATATCATTTTGAAGAAGGTGGTGACTTAATTGACTCCCCAGGGATTAGAGAGTTTGGCCTATGGCATTTAACGCCTGATCAAGTCTTTAACGGCTTTAAAGAGTTTGAGCAATTTCAAGGATTATGTAAATTCCGAGATTGCAAACATAAAAATGATCCTGGTTGTGCATTGACCTCAGCTGCCGAGGATAAAATTCACCCTAAACGACTTGCTAGCTTTACCCGTATTATCGCCAGCTTAGGTGACAACAAATTAACTTCACGGTTTAATGATTAATTACCAAATAAATTAAAACTAAGTAAATAAAGGAAAAAAAGTGTCTTCACAGAATCAATCTTCAACGACTAAGTTCAGCGATAAAATTAAGATTGCCTTGCAATATTCCATGCCTAAGCATGCTATTTCTCGTTTAGTGGGAAAATTAGCTGCTGCTAAAATGGGTTGGTTAACCACTAAACTCATTGATATGTTCATCAAGGCATACAAGATCAACATGAATGAAGCAAAATTAAAAAATGCAAAAGATTTTGCCACCTTTAATGACTTTTTCACGCGCGAATTAGAAGAAGGTGCCCGTACTATTGATTCAGACTCAAGTACTTTATGTTATCCCGTTGATGGCGCAATATCTCAGCAAGGAGATATTGTTGAAGGAAGATTAATTCAAGCCAAAGGCTTTAATTACAGCCTTACCTCATTGTTAGGTGGTGATGCTAGAACGGCCGCTCCTTTTCAAAAAGGTAAGTTCTCTTGTATTTATTTAGCACCTAAAGACTACCATCGAATTCACATGCCTATGGCGGCTACATTACGTGAAATGATTTATGTACCTGGTGAGTTATTTTCAGTGAATCCATTAACTGCGAATAACGTTCCTGATTTATTCGCGCGCAATGAGCGTGTGGTAACAGTATTTGATACCGAGCATGGTTCTTTCGCTATGGTACTGGTAGGCGCAACTATTGTCGCAAGCATAGAAACAACGTGGGCAGGCACTATTACACCACCAGCAGGAAAGGATATTTTCAGATGGCAATATCCAGCAAAAGGGATTGATGCAATTACCTTTGAAAAAGGTGATGAAATGGGCCGTTTCAAGTTAGGCTCTACTGTTGTCAGTACCTTCGCCCCCAACATGGTTGAATTTGCCGCTAATGCTGGACCTGAAACCGTGACAAGATTAGGTGAGCATTATGCAGATTTAGTCGAAAAAAGTGATGCTTAAATTAATGGTTGCTCATTAATTCCACAAAGTATAGGATTAACAACCAAGTTTTACGATTATATTCGTAACCACTTTTACAACTAAAATTCCAACCCTCTGGGCATAAAATAAAATTAATAATTGGGGCAAGAAACATGGCACGTGAAAAATCCGCAGTGAAGCCAACAGAAGCTGAGTTATCATTACTCAATATTCTTTGGCAAATGGGGCCTGCTACCGTCAGACAAATTCACGAAGAAGTAACTGAGACACATAAAACTGGTTATACAACCGTACTAAAAATACTACAAATAATGCATGAAAAATCATTAGTAACTCGTGATGAAACAAATAGAGCACATGTTTATGCTGCCGCAAATAGCGAAATGCATACACAATCATCGTTAATAAAAGACTTAATCAGCAAAGCTTTTGGCGGCTCAACCTCTAAATTAGTGATGCGCGCTATCGATGAATCAACATCTGCAGAAGATATTAATGATATTCGTCAACTTCTAAATTCTTTAGAAAAAGAAACTTAACAGTAATAGCTTAACAATAAAAATGTTAGATAACGTATTTACTAGCCCATTGCTAACTAGTTTAGCACTCACCTTATTGCACTTTTTGTGGCAAGGGTTATTAGTGGCTATCGTACTAAAATCAGCATTACTTATTTTCAATAATAGTAAACCTCAATTGCGTTATGCCTTATCTGCATTTGCTATGTTGATTAATTTACTACTACCACTGATAACTTTTATTGTTATTTATCAAACAGAGGTTTCGTCAACTCACTTCTTTGTTAACTCTTTTGCGTTAAATGAATTTATACAAGAATTAGAACAACCTGATTCGCTATTTAATTATAAAGAGTTAATAGAAACCCTTAATATATTATTGCCTTATTTATCAATTTTATGGCTGGCAACTGTGACCTTATTAGCAAGTAAGTTATTAATAGAAATATCTACTGTTAATAAACTTCCGCTCCAAGGTACGGTAGAGCCAAGTGATAAGTTACAAAAGCGCTTTGATGAATTGGCAAAACAAATCAGTCTACGCATATTGCCACGACTATTGATTTCATTAAAAGTTGATGTGCCAATGGCCATTGGCTGGCTTAAACCTGTTGTACTAATTCCTGCTTCAATGATCAGCGGTTTAAATAATGCACAACTTGAAATGTTGATTTTGCATGAACTTGCCCATATTCGACGTCATGATTACCTCGTTAATTTTTTACAGACGTTGGTCGAGATATTATTGTTTTTCCACCCGGCGGTATCATGGGTTTCTAAACAAATGCGTAACGAACGTGAATATTGTAGCGATGATATTGCCGTACAACACTGCGGTGACGCAATAGCTTATGCACACACATTAGCAGATACCGCTTCTTTATGTACTAAAATTCACAATAATACGATACCTAATATGGCCATGGCAGCGTCAGGCGGTGATTTAAAACAACGTGTTATTCGTTTAGTTGACCATCATTGCGCTCCCAATAATAACATCAGTAAATGGTTTGCTAGTGCTACCATTATTTTCTCGATAGTATTGCTGTCAAGCAAACAATTACTGACTATGCCACTGCTGGACCTTTGGCCAGATGAAACACCGTGGAAACAAACAACCAAAAGTGAAGAAAATCAAAACACGCTCAACAATAACGTAACACTGCTCTCACCTATTTTTAGTGAAAATCTACCTAGTATTACAACACCATCACCTAATAAACCTGCTGATAACACCTTTAAAACGGTATTAGGTAAAAAAGAGCTATCAACGAATAATATATTAACGACTTTAGTATCTGTGGATAGGCCAATAGAAAAAAAATCAGACATGGATATTATTAAACGTAATTCATTAGCTTTAAATAATTTACAGCCTAATTCCAATGAACCTATTCAGCTAAAGAATTCATCGCAAAATACTGCAACTGAACCTGAACAATTAAGTAAAAATAATGTAAACAATGATTCATTAATGGTGACAAAAGCATTTGAACGAACAACGTCTAACAGCGCTTATCAACAAGAGCTAATACAATTAAGAGATGACTCACATTTATCGAATACATTTATTAGTAATCATGCCAGCAAAAAATCTCAGCACAATTCGGTGCTAAATAATGAGTTTACGACTAATGCCGATAAGAACGAGACATCAAAAGAGTCAAGCTTATTAAATCATGCTATCAGTAAAACAGCTGTTACTTCAGCTAGTGCTCATATAGAACCAGAAGATAAAGTTATAACTATTGCACCAATTAGACGTAATGCGAAAAAACTAAAATCTGTAAACCCTATTTATCCAAATATCGCCAAACGTAAAGGTATTGAGCTTGAAGTGGAAGTGAACTTTACTATCGACATTAATGGTAAGGTTAAAAACCTTCAATTTATCAATCAACAAAAAGTCAGTTATTTTAAAAATTCAATTCGTTCAGCAATAAGACAATGGCGATTTCTACCCGCTAAAGTTAACGGGAAGCCGGTAGAAAGCCAAATGTCTAAGGTGTTTGCGTTTAGTTTACATAGTTAGCTTTCACTAACATCTTCACTTTTTGCCTTTTTATTTTTTCCTTTTCTTTGCATCTTGCTTTTTCTTTGCTCCATCTTACTCTCCCACTTTACTTGCTGCTCTGGCGTTAAGACATTAAACATTGCATTTCTCGTTTTTGCTTTGGCTAATGCCATTTGCGCAAACGTTTCTTTATAAGAGTCATGTAAAGCGATATAGGTTTGTTCATCAAATTTTTCTGCTTGTAGCAATAGTTTTTCAGCTTCTTTGAATTGTTTTATTTCTGCTCGTAAAGAAACATCTTGCTCTTTAGCTGCAGTTTTAATCGCTTTCATCTGAGTTTTTTGTTCTTCAGAAAGGCCAAGATATTTACTCATTTTTTTCATCATATCTTTACCTCTATGATGACGTTCACTTTTTTGATAATGTTTATGTGATTTAGTCTCCACATTATCTTCTGATGATACATTGGCGTTAGACATACCGGTAAAAGCTAATACGGCACAGACTGCAGCAATAGAAACAATAGTTTTCATTGGTTTAGTAATATTCATTGTTGGCTCCAAAGGTTAAATAAATTTCACGAAAGCTAGTATAAGTAATTCAATGCAAAGAAACGCAAAGCCAATGTAAAGATTAAGTAAAGGTTACACAATGAAGTACAAGTTAATAATGATTAAGGTAAAATGATTGTACTTCTAACATAAGGTAAAAATTCTCTTGAATAAAAAGCACATATTATTAATTGATGATGATCATGAGTTAGCAGAGCTTTTAGCCGATTATTTAGCTCAGCAGGACTTCCTTGTTCATTGTTGCTTTGACGGTCAGTCAGGACTTGAGCAGGCATTCACGAATCAATACGATTTAATATTACTTGATGTAATGATGCCCAAACTTAATGGTTTTGAAGTATTGAAGGCGCTGGGTCAAGAGCATAAAACGCCAGTTTTAATGTTAACAGCTAAAGGCGATCATAACGATAAAGTTAGAGGCTTAGAATTAGGCGCTGATGATTACCTAGCAAAGCCCTTTCACCATCAAGAGTTATTAGCACGTATAAATGCCATCTTACGCCGGATTCAATTAGCGAGCCAACAAGGCCAGTCTCCCCTTGAAGCAGGTCACGAACAAGAAAAATCTATTTTAACCGTAAATGATATAGCACTAAACCATGCGATCCGAGCAGCTTCTTGCCATGATAACCCAATTGAACTCACAGGTACTGAATACCAAATATTAACCTTATTATTGGAAAATCACGGCAAAATTATTTCTAAAGATACTATTTCAGAAAAAGTATTAAGCCGAAAGCTTAGTCCATTTGATCGTAGCATTGATGTACATATTGGTAATATTCGTAGAAAATTTCTACCATTTTGTACCACTGAAAAAATAAAAACCGTCCGCGGTGCAGGGTATTTATTCTTAACAGGTGAAGATAGTTAACATGTCCCTAATCAAAGCCTCCTCTAAAATAAAAACCTTATTATCTTCATTTACCATTAAACTATTTGTCTGGTTTTGGCTCATTGCAATTACATCTATTATTAGCACACGCTGGATTTCACAGCAGCTATCCAATGATGTTATTCGTGAAGTAGTTAGTCATAAATCAAAACCTGATGAACTTTATCAGCTCAATAAAATGGCAAAACGTATCAAGCGTAATAAAGCAGAAAATATTGAGCAATTCTTAACGCTACAAAAAAAAAGACTTGCTCTAACCCCATTTAATATTTGGTTAAAAAGTATCGATGGTAATTCAAGGATTGTTAGCGCTATCCCATTACCGAAAAATTTTCAACGCGTATTAACCGATTACCTTAGCGAGAATACTTTTACGCAACCCACAACTAGCTTTTTTTCGCATACGGAAATAGTAGGCCCCGTACTAATCAATATTAATAATCAACCTTATCAACTATTTATTTCGCGTAAAGTTCACAAACCAAACATTAGTCAAATTGTTCAATCACTTCCCTACTGGTTGCGTATTGTGACGCCAACCTTGATTAGCTTTTTACTTTGTTTGCTACTAGCACATTCATTTAGTAAGCCTATTCGATTAATTAAAAAAGCGACAACAAGATTAGGCCAAGGTGATTTTGATTCACGTGTTGAAGGCGTAGGTCAGCTTAGCGGCGAGTTAGAACAATTAGCTAATAGTTTTAATAAAATGGCAGAGCAATTACAGCAACACCAAAGCTCACAAAGACGCTTATTAGGTGATGTTTCACATGAACTACGATCACCTATGACAAGGCTTCAGATGGCTCTGGGGTTAGCACAACAAGAATCAACAACGCCACAAGCACGTGAGCAATATTTACAACGTTGTCAACGAGAAATAGATAGATTAGATCACATGATTGAAAATGTATTAGTGCTATCTCGCTTAGAGAATACCTTGCAAAAAGCAGAGTATGAACAAGTTAACCTTTCAACACTAATACAAAATATCATAAACGATGAACAATTTATTGCGGATAAAAAGTCGATCAGTATTAACTATAATGCTCCCGCTAAAATAATGTTATTAGCTGATCAAACCTTACTCACAAGTGCCATTAGTAACGTACTTAACAACGCGGTGAAATATAGCCCAGAGCAAAGTACTATTAACGTTCAATTATCGATAGAAAAGCAAAAAGTTATTTTAGTCGTTAGCGATAAGGGTAATGGTGTACCTGAAGAATCATTAACGCAGCTGTTCACACCATTTTATCGAGTTAATCTTGCCAGAGATCGGGCGACAGGTGGAACAGGCTTAGGTTTAGCAATAGCGAAACAAGCCATTATCACACATCAAGGTGAAATTTTTGCTAAAAATAACGCAGATAATGGTTTATCTGTTATTATTGAACTTCCTTATTTTGAATAAAAATATATTAACAAAGACGTATTTACTTATCTATGAACACACCTGCTTCTACTCCAAAAAAATCACTGTTTTCACATAAATCACTAAAAATAATCCCCGCAATTTTTATAAGTATCTATCTGATTATTTGGGGTATTTCATCTCCTGTTAGTAAGTATTTTATTGAACCTGTATTACAAGAACAGGGATTAACACTATCGTCTGAAGCGAGCATTTACTACAACCCCTTTTTAAGCCAATTAACGATTAAAGATTTTGCATTATTTAGTAATGAAGAAAAAAAAGTATTTTCTTTAGATAAGTTAACCGTTCGCTTAACCTTATATCGTTTATTATTCGACGAGGTTGTCGTTAGTGAATTTGAACTAAATGATGCTTATCTTAACGTTGTAAAAACGCCTTCTCAGCTAATCATTGCAGGTATTGATTTAAATAAAGAAAGTGATGCGACACCTGAAGAAAAAACACCTGAAACTGTATCAGAGCCACTTCCATTTCAGCTAATATTGCCACGATTATCATTAAATACAGTCAATATTGAACTCAATAATAACGAGATTAATCACCAGATAAACATCGATGAGCTATTAATTAGCCAAGTAAAAGCTGATCTTAAATCTCAAACGGCGCTCTTAAGTCTGCAAAGTGTTGTCGATGGCACAGCACTGGAACTAACAGCTGATGCAGTGTTTGATAACGGACAAGGTGAAGTAAATAGTCAGTTATCACTCAACGGTTACCCAATTCAAAAAGTACAACCTTACGTCGCCGAACTATCTGAATTAAGTGGTTTGCTTTCTTTTACAAGTCAGCAAAAGCTAACTATCGCGTCAGATATAGTTAAATTACATGTGAATAAAGCTGAACTTAGCAACACAGACCTTATTGTTGGTTATCAACAACAATTTGTTACCCTTAAAAACTTTGAAACAAATATCGATGATCTACTGCTGACACTCAGTGGCGATGAAATTACTGAGTTAAGTGGTATGAGCCAAGTAACGCTGAATGATGCAGAGGTGCATTATGAAAAAGCCAGTCAAAAATTAGCTTACATTAAGCAATTAGCATTACAAGATATTAGCTTTTATTTAACTAACGGCGAGCCACAAGTAAAAATAGCAAATTTTATTGTTGACGAAATTTATGGGTCAAAAAATGAAGATACTGTACATCCCCCTATCGTGACTTTAAAACAATTTAGTGTCAAAGATGTATTTGCTAATGCCAAACAACTCTCTATCGATACAATCATTTTAGATAGCTTACAAAGTAACCTAATTTTAAATGAAGAAAGTGCGTTAGCTAACTTAGTGTCATTACCTATAGCAAAAGATGGATCTGAAAAAGATGAAGCGCAAGAAGAAATGGTCGCCGTTGTTGAAGTTGCAGACCCAACACAAGACGCTCCCTTTATTATTTCATTAAACGAGTTTTCATTAATAAATGATAACCAGCTAACACTGTTAGATAATAGTGTTGAACCTATGATGCAAAGTAAAGTGATTATAGACACACTAACACTAGGTGCATTAAGTAATGCAGTTAGCAAACAAGAAGAGCAAACACCATTCGAATTAAAAGGCCGCATTAATAAATATGCTCACTTTGATTTTAAGGGGTTCACCCTGCCCTTTTCTCAAACTCAAAAACATCATTTAGAAGGCTCTTTACAAGAA
Source organism: Colwellia sp. 5_MG-2023 (assembly GCF_030547795.1). Taxonomy (NCBI): domain Bacteria; kingdom Pseudomonadati; phylum Pseudomonadota; class Gammaproteobacteria; order Alteromonadales; family Colwelliaceae; genus Colwellia; species Colwellia sp. 5_MG-2023. The sequence continues at coordinate 52,432 of NZ_JAUOPW010000013.1, forward strand.
CTTTCATTACCAGCAGTTTCTCGCTACATGAAAAAAGCAGTAAATATGGAACTAAAAAGTGGTCAACTCAATACTGATATTAATGTGACGCTAACAGGGGAAGAGCTTAATGGTAAGATCCTTATTCTATTACGAAGTTTAGAAACAGCGGTAGCAGGCAGTGATGAAGCAGGCTCTCTGATTGAGCAAGGCGCATTACCTTTTAATATGGCGCTTGGCATGCTTAAAGATGGTCATGGTGATGTAGAGCTTGATGTGCCGCTATCAGGTTCAACCTCAGATCCAAATTTTGGTATGAGTAGTATCGTCACTTTAATAACCCAAAAAGCTATTTGGATGGCTACAAAAGAGTACGTTATGACGACATTCGTCCCTTATGCAAATGTTGTTTCTGTTGCGATGAGCGTAGGTGAATTTGCCTTAAAATTACGTTTTGATGATTTAATATATCAAACCAAACAAATAGAACCAAATGAAGCACAACAGGCCTACTTACAAGGTTTTATCGCCTTAATGCAAGATAAAGAAAAAACCCGAGTAAATATTTGTGGTATTAGTGTCCCCGGCGATATTAATCTGAGTGCTGGCACCAAAATAACAGATGCAAAACATATTAATCAACTCAAAGAAATTGCCGAGCAACGAGAAGCCGCGTTTAAAGATTATATTATAGAGCATGGCGGCATTGCTTCATCAAGGCTGTTATTATGTTCTCCTAAAATAGACAGTAGCGAAAACGCACAACCGCGTATAGAATTATCTGTTTAATCATTTCCTGTTTATTTTACTAAGCAAGCTTAGCTCTACATTAATAGAGCTAAGTTTCCTCATTAACAATAGTATCAGCAATTATTATATTAACTTACCAGCAACCTTATATTGATTGATGATAGAAATACGCAGTTAAATACACTAAGATAATATTATTATATTTTAAACGCACTTTATTGTTAGCACATTCAGGTTTAGGGGATATATTTTATTGTTTTTTAATAAATTTACATGTTTTATTATATTTCTTACTGGCATTATTTTACCTGCTTTCAGTAATGAACGTCCTTCACAACTAACTAACGAATACTCTGTTGAAATGTTAACAGCAGAAGATGGTTTTGTTGCGTCAGAAATCTACTCCATTATTCAAGATACTCAAGGGTTACTTTGGTTTGGTACCGGTGAAAATGGCGTTATGTGCTACGACGGCCGTAAAGTCACTCTTTTTGAGTCTGACGGTATTAGTACTACTGGTTTATCCCATAATTATGCTGGCAATCTGATGTTAGACCGTGAAGGAAAGATATGGATCGGTACATGGGGAGGTGGCGCTAACCTGTATGATCCTACTACCGGAGAATTTAAATATTTTATTCATGATGCAAAACGTGCTGATTCTATTTCATCTAACCGCATACAAAGCTTGTATCACGATCAAGAAGGTACTATTTGGTTAGGCTCCTATGAACATGGCTTGAATAAATATCTTGGCGGTAATAGCTTTGAGCACGTTCAAAAAGTTGAAGGCACCGAATCAAGTTTATCTCATAATAGAATATGGGATATTGAAGATAACGATAGTGATAGCCTTTGGATAGCGACGAGCTTTGGCTTAAATTTATATAATAAGCGGAACCATACTTTTTCCCATTTCCTCCCAGACCCAGAAAATTTAACGCCTACAGGCGCAAACGAAATTAGAAGCATTTTAAAAACGTCAAAAAATAAAATTTATGTTGGCACTCAAAAAGGGCCCTTTATATTTGATAAAGTAAATAGTACTTTTAGCTCATTAGAAACGTTAATCGATCAAAATTTAGGTCAAGTCAATTCAATGATTGAAGACCATAAAGGTAATATTTGGTTTGTGACGAGTAAAGGCTTATTTCATCAACGACACTCAAGTTCCCACATTGAAAAATTTGAGCTTGAATACAGTCATGGTTTAAGAATAGCTTTTGAAGATAGCTCCAGAACATTATGGGTTACTAATGAGAATCACGGTATTTACAAAATAATACCAAAACGAAAATTTAAAAATATTAATAGTAATAATTTAACAGCTCCTAATGGCATCACTGTTGATCCTAATGGCGATGTGTTAATTGCATCATCATTATCTGCCTTGTATAAATGGCACGTATCATCACAAAAGTTAGAAACATTATCACCAAATATTTTTAGTAATGAGAATAGCTATGAAGGAAATAGGTTATTCGATAAGCCTATTATGGTTTCAGATGGAGTAAACAGTATATGGCTTGGACAGGATGATGGCTTAGCTAAATTTAACTTCATTACTAAACAAGTTCAATTAGTAAAATATCCTCCATCAGATCCACATTACAAACAGTTTCGAGAGATACGAGCACTTAACATTGATCGCCATGGCATTATTTGGATAGGAACATATAAAAACGGTATATATCACTATAATCCATCAACTAATAGTTTCACCCACTTAGATGACGCTTTGGGCCTATCTCACCCAGAAGTATTAAAAATATATAAAGACAATGAACAAAAGATCTGGGTTGGTACTGGTGATGGGTTAAACCTTTGGGATGAAGAGAATCAAAAGTTTACTATATTTAAGCATGATATAAATAAAACAGGTAGTTTATTAGGGAAGATCGTCCAAGATATCTATCAATCACAAGATGGAAAATTGTGGATTGCCACACAAAAAGGGCTTAATTTATATACTTCTAAAACTAAAACGTTTAAACATTTTGGTAAGAAAAATGGGTTACCCACATCATTAATCCGTGCAATTACCGACGATAACAATGGCAATTTGTGGCTAACAACTAACAAAGGAATTTCAAAATTAAATCCGCAAACCGAAGAGGTAACTAACTTTGATCGCTATAGTGGGTTATTAGGTCTAAATTATTACCCTGGTAGTCTAGTAAAAGCTGCTAATGAAACTCTCTTTACCAGTAGTCAACGAGGTGTTGAATTTTTTAGTACCTCACCTATTGAAACAAATGATCATGAATTTAATATTGTATTAACTGGTTTCAATAAAATGGGTAAGCCTGTCAAACTTGATACACCTCACGCTTATATCAGTGAAATACAACTATCTTATCTTGATTATTTTTTCTCTTTTGAATTTTCGGTATTAGACTTTGTTTCTCCCACTAAAAATATGTATGCCTATAAATTAGAAGGATACGATGAAAACTGGATTGACATGGGCAATAGGAATGTAGTTTCTTTTAACAATTTAGATGGTGGTACCTATAAATTATTGGTGAAAGCAACAAACAGTAGCGGTAAATGGGGCAAGAAAATATTGTCCATTGACCTCGTTGTATCTCCCCCTCCCTGGAAAACGTGGTGGGCTTATAGTCTATACGTATTAGTTTCTATTCTAACGATATTTATCTTTATTTATTTTAGAACACGACTACAACAAAAAGAAATTGATAGACAGAAAAAGTTTGTTGTTGCACTTGAGGAGCAAGTCATGGAAAAAACTGCGTCATTGAATGCCCAAGCTAAAGACCTTATAGCAGTAAATAAGCAATTAGAAATACTTACCTATCAAGATGGCTTAACCGGTTTATATAATCGACGGTATTTTGATAAACGCTTAACTGAAGAGATAAGTAGACATCGCCGTCAAAAACAACCGCTTTCGCTTATTATTGCTGATATAGACCACTTTAAACTTTTTAATGATTTTTATGGACATCAAAAAGGAGATGAGTGTCTTAAGCAAGTAGCTCAATGCATTATTGAAAATGTAGCCCGTATTACCGACGCCAATTGCCGTTATGGTGGCGAAGAATTTGCCATTATTCTACCAAATACCTCAATAGCCGAATCAACTCTTGTTGCGGAGCGCTTATGCTCGGCAGTAGAAAATCTGAAAATTGTCCACGAAAAATCAATAACTAGCGCATTTATTACCTTAACATTAGGTGTTGTCACTGTATCTCAAGCACAAGAAACCTCGGTAGATTCAATCGTGTTAAGTGCTGATAAAGCACTTTATCTTGGTAAATCCAATGGCAGAAATAACGTAACACGCGCCGAATAAAATCATAAAAATTGGTTCTGTTATTTTACTTCCATTATTTCTGGTTTATGCACATAGTTTGCACATTGTTTAGTTATGCTTAAGCATTGTTGAAAAGTGTGAATATTGCGATATTACACTTGATTTATCCCGACTGGACTAGGATCGTATTTTCAAATGAAAATTCAAAATAAATTATTTTTGATTTTATTTAGCTTTAGTTTTTTACTCGTCGCTTTATTAGTCTTCCTGATGCAATGGAGCATTGGTAAAGGCATGATTAACTATGTAAATACCAAAGAAATAGAAGCGCTAGAGCCCGTGGTAATCGAGCTAGCTAAAGAATATCAGATAAAAAATAATTGGCTTAGCATGAAAGGACGTCATGGTAAATTTATCCGCTTAGTTTCCAAGCAACTTGCTGACAGTAACTTTACCTCAAAACAAAAAAGTCGCTCACCTGAACATTTATCTTTTCGTCGCCCGCCACCAATGCGTCCTGCAGAAGAACAAGGTCGGCCACCTAGAAATGACTTCCATGAGGGAAGAACACCACCACCCCGAGAAAATGAAGCATTTTATGCATTACTTGATCATAATAAAAACCTGGTGGTTGGTAAATATATTGAGGAAATTGAATACAGCAAAACAGAAGTAATCGTTGATGATACTATCGTAGGCTATTTTGCTGTTTCTAAACGTAATCAACTTACCCAAGGTTACGAAGTCGACTTTATTGAACAGCAACAATATTACTTATGGATTATAGCATTATTTGTTATGAGCCTAGTTGCCTTAGTAACACTACCATTAACGCGACATTTAGTTGAACCTCTAAAATTAATTACCCAAGGTATGCATAAACTCACCCAAGGTGACTATCAGCAATCCATCAACTTAAACAGAGAAGATGAACTTGGCAGATTAAGTAGGGACTATAATGAATTAGCACATTCTTTGGCAGAGAATGAAACTACCCGAAAACGTTGGCTCGCTAATATTTCTCATGAATTGCGTACTCCTGTAGCTATTTTACGTGGTGAATTAGAAGCTATGTTAGATGGAGTTAGACCACTAAATAAAAAAAATATTGCTTCAGCAAATGATGAAGTAAAACACCTTCAACGATTAATTGACGATTTAAATTTACTTACCAGTGCTGACATTGGAGGAATGCGCTATCGTAAGAAAAATGAAGAATTAACACAATTAATGCATAGTGTAATAGATACATATCATAGTTATTTGAATGACGCTGGTATCAAACTTACTACTGACATTATCGATGAAAAAATTAATGTCTTCATCGATAAAACTCGCCTTTGTCAATCATTTGAGAATATCATTAATAATGCAATAAAATACTCAACCGCTACATGCTTTAACATCTCTTTAAGCATTGAAAATACTAATCATAGCTCAAACGTATTGATAAAATTTGAAGATAATGGTGTCGGCGTAGACGATATTCATTTGAGCCATTTATTCGAGCATTTATACCGTGTTGAAGATTCTCGAAATAGAAAAACTGGCGGCTCTGGTTTGGGTCTGTCGATATGTCGGCATATTGTCATGGCACATCAAGGAGAAATTACCGCTGAAAACTCACCTCTTGGTGGTTTAGCCATTATTATTAAGTTACCTATAGTTTAATAATACATAATTCACTCACACTTATTCCTGTTTGAGAGTACTAAAATGTCAAATTCAATATTGATTGTAGAAGATGAAATTAAACTTGCAGAGTTGTTAGCTGATTATTTCAAATTGACCGAATATGAGCCTCATTTGATTCATCATGGTGATGAGGTTATTACTTGGGTAAAAGAGCATCAACCTAGCGTGATTTTACTCGACATTATGCTACCAGGTAAAAACGGCATAGATATATGCAAAGAAATTCGTCAATTTTCTAATATTCCTATTTTACTCGTCACCGCAAAAGTTGAGGAAATAGATCGATTATTAGGGCTAGAATTAGGTGCAGATGACTATATATGCAAACCCTTTAGCCCGCGCGAAGTTGTTGCTCGAGTTAAAGCCGTTTTAAGAAGAACCCAAACAATTCACTATAATACCGAAATACTCAAACTTGATGAACACCGTTTTACCGTTGAGTTCCACAATCAAGAAGTTGCCTTAACCTCGGTAGAGTTTCAATTGTTAAAGCCTTTAGCAAACAAGCCTGAAAGAATTTTTACCCGTGAACAATTAATGCAAAACATGTATTCAGATCAACGTATTGTAAATAATCGCACTATTGATAGTCACATCAAAAAATTGCGCAAAAAGCTCGCTGATATAAGTGAAGGAAAAGACTGGATTCAATCTGTTTACGGTACAGGTTATCGCTTAATGTTGTAGCTTACTTGAAATTATAAAGCTTTACAGTATTAATACCGTGCCTTAATTAACGGAACTTCTGCGTAATAAATACCCTTTTTATTTTGTTTTATTTATTAATGATAGCAATTCTAAAACTTCCTCTTTTCTTGCACATTATTTGCAATTTCTGTTGTTAATATTACTTTGAAAAATAGCTTTGCATAGTAATTTTGAACATGGTTATTCACAGTATTAACCATGCAGCAACAGGAGATTTTATGAATATATATATCAAGCAGGCAATAGTCGTTACATTATTAGTCTTAGCCTCAAACCAAGTATTAGCAAAAAACACTCAAAATGACGGAGATAGACCATCTCGCCCTACTTTTGAATCCATAGACAGTAATAGTGATGGTGATATCGATTTTGATGAGTTTTCATCTCAGGAACTGCCGCATGGTGACCATCAAACCGTATTCGATGAAATAGATACTGACAACAATGGCGTGATAAGTAATGAAGAATTTACTAACCATAAGCCGCCAAGACCACAAAATCGTAAGGGTAACTCATAATGATTAATAACATCAGCTCTAGCATGCAAATGCCACAACAAAGAACAGAACAAAGTTTAACTGAAGATCAACAAAGCATTCTGAGCGAAACATTATCGCAATATGATGCAGAAAATTTGAGCGAATCAGATGCCCTTAACATTGTCGAAACCCTGTCACAAGCTGGAATTCAGCCTAGTGGAGCAATGGAAAAAGCAATGTCTGATTTAGGTTTTGACGCAAAAAGTATTGGTGACATAGCCAACGTATCTGAAGACGGTAACAGACCACCGCCACCGCCGAAACAAAGTACGGAAGAAATTACTTCAATGGTTGATTACTTAGCAGAACTGATGGAAGAAAAGTTAGCAGCAAGTAGCAATAACGAACTAAGCGATGAAGATAAGGAATCTATCTTAACGCAAGTTTACCAAAAATTTGATATTGAAGATGGTGAATCCATTATTAATACCACTGCATAAAACTTACACTGATTTTAATATTTAGCTTGTTTATACCCGTTACCATTCAAGATGCAGGTTTCAGTGGGAACTAAAAACAATTTAGGCAAGGCATTAAGTTTACGTCATGGTTATTCCCTTACTAAAGTTAATAACGCGGCATAAATTGTTTTTAGACCCATCGAAGAAGCGCTTGAGCAAAATCACTTCTTCGTTAGTGCTTTTTATAAGGGAGCGACCATTATTACAAAACACTGCCTTGAATTGATATCGCTCAAGCACTCTGAAATACGCATATTGATTGGTAACGGGTATATATTCAGTGTTGTGCTTTAAAAAAGCGTTGCTCTTATAAGGGCAACGCTTTTTTTAATTTTGTCATATTATTGTAACATTCCTCATTTGTTGCACATTGTTTGCACCGTCTCTTAATAAAGTGTCCTTCTCGTATGACTTTTTAAGAAGCTAACAAATGAAATATTCACCTCTCTTATCTTATACTTTATTACTCAGTAGCAGCTTGTTATTCGGCTGTGGTGATTCGAGTAGTGAAGATAGTTCTACTGAAAGTGACCCAACCGTCAATGATTCAACTGAAATCACACAACCCTCAACGTTTTCAAGCTTGATTATCAATGAAATTGTCGCCAGCGCTGCAGATGATGGTAACGATTGGATTGAGCTATATGCGCTTGAAGGCCCAGTAAATTTATCAAGTTATAGCATAGTGGATGATAGTACAGAACACGCTGCTCAAGCATTACCTGATATTACATTAGCTCAAGGCGACTTTATTGTTATTCAAGCCATTGATGAAAACGACACCCCACCTACCGATGGTTATTATGTAACATTTAAACTAGGTAGTGATGATGCTGTCACCTTATTTAAAGATGATGTGCAAGTAGATCAACTAGATTGGGAAGAAGGCGATGCAATCGAAGGCACTAGTTATGGGCTATTCATTGATGGCTCAGGTAGTGAGCAAACGTTATCACCAACCCCTGGAGAGGCTAATATAGAATACACTGCCACTGAAGTAGTTATTCGCGATGTAATACTTAACGAAGATGCACCACTACGTATTAATGAAATTGTCGCTAATGATAGTGACGGAGGTTATGACTGGTTTGAGCTTTATGCTACTGGAGATACTGCGGTTTATTTAGGTGACTACACCATAGCAGATGAAAATAATGAATTATTTTCTCTACCTAGTATAACACTGAATCCAGGGGAGTTTTACCAAATATATGCGACAAGTGATGAGATAGAAAATAGCGAGACCATTAACTTAAAGCTAGGCTCAAGTGACCAATTAAGCTTATATCAAGGCGATGACCTGGTTGACCAACTAAAATGGAGTAAAGGACAAGCATTAATTAATTATAGTTATGGTCGCTTTCCTGATGGCAGTGACGGAACCCAAACACTGAGACCCTCACCTAAAGCTTATAACAGCACAGCACTTCATGGCCCATTATTAATTAATGAAATAGTGGCAAGTGATATTGATGGCGGCAATGATTGGTTTGAATTATATAACAATGGCACTACCAATATTTCTCTTGCAAATTATCAAGTTATTGATGAAAGTGATGACATTGATCCCGTAACACTACCTGACGTTGTTTTAGCGCCTAATGAATATATCGTTATCTACGCAACAGATGAAGATCCGAATGATTATTACGTTCCTTTTAAACTAGGTAAAACAGACGAATTAAGTCTTATATTAAATGATGAAACCGTTGATTATATCGATTGGGACGACAGTGATGTTATTGCTGGCTTTAGTTATGGATTAAGCGATAGTTCCAATAGCAGCGAAACCAGCTGGGATAAAGACTTTTTAACACCAACACCTGGTAGAGAAAATGAACTAGCGACCGCTTTTAACTTAAGTGTTGTTAATGATTTATACATTAATATCAGTACCGAAAACTGGCAAGATATTTTAGAGAACCCGCTTGACGAAGAATACCATGAAACCAGCATCACCTTTAATGGTGTAACGTTAGACAGTGTTGCTATTCGAACTAAAGGTGGCTCCAGTTTAAGCAGCGTTGCACAATCAACCAGTGACCGATATAGCTTTAAACTTGATATTAATGAATATGTTGACGGACAAAAATTCTTTGGTCTGAAGAAGTTTACCCTTCAAAACTCTTTTAACGATCCTTCTTATATGCGTGAAGTGATCGCCTACGAATTGCTAGATGAAATGGGCGTAGCAACACCAAAAAATTCTTATGTTAACTTCTACGTCAACGGTGAACTATTTGGCTTATACCTTATGGTTGAAGCGATTGATGGTGAATTTTTAGAGAATCACTTCACTAACTCGAATGGTGACCTATACAAGCCAGACGGTACAGGTAGCGATCTGCTCTGGATAAATGGTGACATTGATAGCTACAGTGACATTAATTTACAAACCAACGAAGAAATCACTGATAACGGTGCCTTTATCAATTTTGTTGAACAAATGGATAATGGCTCTACTGACGTAATTGATACTGATAGCTTACTTAGATATATGTCAGTTAGTGTTGCCTTATCAAACCTCGACAGTTATCACGGTACTTTAGCGCATAACTACTACATTTATGAACAAGATGGCGTCTTTAGTTTCCTACCTTGGGATTTTAATGAGTCTTTTGGCACATTTTCTATGAACTGTAATGCCGATATGAGAGAGCTTTATATCGACGAGCCAACCAGTGGTGCTCTGGCTGATAGACCTATGATTGCTAATGTATTCGCCGATGATGACAGCTTAGCTATTTACCATGAATATTTATGGCAATTAATCGACGGGCCTTTATCAAGTGGTACTTTCAGTGCACGTGTCACAGAAATTGCAGATTTAATTCGTGAACATGTAGCGAACGATCCAAGTGCTTTTTATGGTGAAGCTGCATTCGAGCAAAACCTTAATTCGACAGTGAGTAACTTTTTTGGCTTAACCGAGTTTGTCGACTACCGTGTAGAGAATATGACTAAGCAATTGCTAGGTGATCTTCCTTCAACCAATAATGGTAGTGGTTTTTGTAGTAGCTCAGTTGGTGGTCCACCGCGTTAAGACTCAATAATAATTATAGTGACAGAAGCGAGCCCCCTCATATAACGCTCAATTCTGTCTCTGTATTCCCCGTCTATCACTATTAATTTTGAGCGAGAAACCAATGGAAATTATTCAACCTAATTTTGATCATGGTAACAACAATGATTTTTTTCAAAGCCCTGATTTACATATAAAAAACAAAATAAATATTGATGAAGCGAGCGTATTAGCAGATACAAAAATTTCGCCCCATCCATCATTAGAAGAAGCATTAAGTTTATTTAACAGTCATGGCCTTAATGACCTTGATGCGGCTAATTTAATGAATAGGGTGGATAGTAAATTTATTCTGCCATTAGCATTTTTACCTGATTTACTTATACAGTTAAAAAGCTTATATACCGTACTTGAAATAAACAGTAATCGAGTTTCTAGTTACCACAATCAGTATTTTGACACACCTAATATGTCACTGTACCACGATCACCATAATGGTAAATTAAACCGCTATAAAGTACGTCGTCGTCGTTATGTTGATACGAATACTGAATTTTTAGAAGTAAAACTAAAAAACAATAAAAAACGTACCATCAAAAGTCGAATTAAGCTTGCTGGTGAAGAAAATGAGTATGCTCGATGTGCGCAATTTATTGATAAAAAAATGCATATCAACGTTAATACCCTAGATATCAGCCAACAAGGTGGCTACAAGCGTATTGCATTGGCTAACGAAGCACAGGCAGAACGACTAACGCTAGACTTTGATCTTTGGTACCAAGACCGCAGAGGAAATAACAACGTAAAACTTCCTGGTTTTTTTATTGCAGAGCTTAAACAAAATAAAAAGTCTAAACGCTCACTTTTTTATCAACTAATGAGCACCAACAATATTTTTCCTACTTCTTTTAGTAAGTACTGTATTGGCTGCGCATTGCTATACAACACGTCAATAAAATCGAATCAATTTAAAGCCATTTTGTCACATATAGAAAAACTTAACCGCATTGAGCAAACTTCATTTTTAAAGAGTAATTAGTATGACTGAATTAGACATCATTTTTATCACCCGTTTTTTCATAAACTTAGCGTCATTATTTCTATTATGTTACGCCTGTTATTATCGCGTTAACAAAAACTCAACCGTAGCAAGTTCCTTTGTTTTATTTGGTGTGGGTATTTTTGTGATCACTTACCTTCTACATGGCGTTGATATGTCTATGGAGTTTTCTTTCGGACTATTTGCTGTTTTCACTATGCTCAGATACCGCACTGAATCTATTTCTATTAAAGAAATGACTTACTTGTTTTTAGTAACCGCGATTGCTTTATTAACATCGGTTGGTCAAATGAACTTAATGGATTTAATGACACTTAACATTGTGATTTGTCTGCTCGCTTTTGTAATGGACTCCAAACTATTTAGCAAAGGTTATCTAACACAGAGTATTTGTTATGAACGAATAGAAAACATAACGCCTGCAAATAGAAATATATTGATTAACGACTTAAGGGTAAGAACGGGCTTACAAGTTGAAACTGTAGAAATTGAACATATCGACTTTCTACGTGATACCGCTCAATTAACGGTGAGTTATAGCCCGCAAGCCAGTAATTCGACTCATACAGCTTCACAAACTCTAATTAAAACAAGCTAGAGGTAATACTATGAACCAGACTCCCTTACTTGCAAAATTAATAACATTTACATTATCTTGCTGTGTACTTAGCCCAATATTACAAGCAAAAAGTAATAATGTTGATATCAGTGGTTACGTTATGATTGATCATAACGATTTTGACGATTCCTTTTTAGAAAATGAGGGCGAGCCAACAAGCGAAACAGCTATTCGTCGCGCTCGACTTAGCTTTAAAAATAAAATTGATGATAATTGGAAAACAAAACTACAACTAGGATTTTCGGATGACACAGCAGAAATTAAAGACGCGTATCTAAAATATAGTGGCTGGCAATGGGCGGATCTTACCTTAGGACAACAAAAAGAAGGCTTTGGCTTAGAAAAGTTAACCAGTTCACGCAACACCATGATGATGGAGCGCAGCTTAGTTACCGAAGCTCTTAGTCCTGGACGTTCTATCGGGGCCAATTTATCGGGTGATTTCTCATCGTTTACATGGCAACTTGGTTATTTTAGACCCGACGAAACTCAAAGTAGTTCAGCGATAACAGGCCGATTGACTTGGCTTCCTTGGCAACAAGAAAATAATCTGGTTCACCTCGGTGTCGCATTTAGTGAGCGCGATCTTGATGGTAGTGAATATCGTATTAATGAACCGCTTGAAGTCAATTTTTCTGATTCTTTATTTGAAGGTACAGATCTATTAGCTGAAGATGTTTCCTTACAAGGAATAGAATTTTTATGGCAACAACATGGTTTTACGACAACGGCAGAATGGCAGAAAGCCCGAGTAACTGATGTTAATTCACAAGAGTATGATTATGAAGGTGGCTACTTACAAGTAAGCTATCAATTGTCGGGTGATAACCGAGAATACAAAAAAGGTGAATTAGGCAGGGTCATTACACCAGGTTGGGAGTTAACAAGCCGATATAGTCAATTGGAATTAGTTGAAGAAGCAGAGAAAGCACAAATTTATTCGGTCGGCGTAAACTATACCATGGACAAAAACCTGAAATTTATGGCTGACTATATAAAAACCAAGCAATTAAAAAACAGTAGTGAATTTGACGCAGGAAATGCTATTACTTTAAGAGCACAATATACTTTCTAATTTCAAGTTTATTGAATAAGTAGCGTTTTAACTAGTATTACCACTAGTTAAAACGACTTCAAGCAAGTTAGCTAGGCTACTGACTAAGTTTATCGCTATTCTAGCTTAGTGGCGCAAGTAATGAACTTAAAATATCATCAGTTAAGCTTAGTTTGTTATCACTTACTTCTTCTGATAATAGTGCTTTAGCTAACTCTGCTTTATTTTGTTGTATTTTCTGAATCTTCTCTTCTATCGAATTTTCAATAATATACTTGTAAACAAAAACCGGCTTATTTTGTCCAATACGATAAGCCCTATCCGTCGCTTGATTTTCTACTGCAGGATTCCACCAGGGATCAAAGTGTATCACTGTATCAGCCGCTGTTAGGTTTAAGCCGACACCGCCTGCACGTAAACTAATTAAAAATACTGGAACTTCGCCTGCTTGAAATTTATCAACAACTTCTTGCCTATTTTTGGTTGATCCTGTTAATTTAACATAACCTATATTCGCTTTTACTAACTCATCTTCTATTAACGCAAGCATACTGGTAAACTGAGAAAATATAAGTATTTTACGACCTTCAGCAATTTGTTCAGGTAGTGTTTCCATTAAGTAATCAAGCTTAGCAGATTGATTAACTTTTTCAGCTCCCTTAAGTGATAATAACTTAGGATGATTACAAACCTGTCTTAATTTTAATAACGCGTCTAGCACTTCAATTTGACTGCGTTTTAAACCTTTATCAGCAATAATATCTTTTAAACGGCTATCCATTGCTAAACGAACAGACTCATACAATTCAGCTTGTTTACCCTCAATACGTAACGTTTGAATAATTTCCGTTTTCTTGGGTAGCTCAGTCGCTATTTTGTCTTTCGTTCTGCGTAAAATGAATGGTTTAATACGTTGATTTAATAGCTGTTTACGCTCTTGCTCTCCGTGCTTCTCGATTGGGGTTCTAAATAACTTAGTAAATTGCTTTTGCCCGCCTAAAAAACCAGGTAGTAAAAAATTAAATTGTGCCCAAAATTCGCCTAAATGATTTTCCATAGGCGTACCCGTTAAACATAATTTATGCTTGGCCTTAAGCAGCATAAACGATTGATATAATTTAGTTTTAGTGTTTTTTATATAATGTGCTTCATCAAGAATCAAGTAATAAAATTGTTGCTCGCAATAATGTTCTAAATCTTTAGTTATCAAGGCATAACTGGTGATAATTACATCAACCTGTTGTTCAATGCCACCATCTCCTTCAAGACAACCAAAATGCTGTTTACGTTTTGTACCATGTAATATCTGATAAGAAAGTTCTGGGGTAAATTTTTCTATTTCATTTGCCCAGTTAAAAATAACACTCGTCGGTGCCACAATTAATACAGGTTTAGTCATTCGACCTTGCTGTTTTTCAATTAGCAAATGCGCCAAAGTTTGAATGGTCTTACCTAGCCCCATATCATCAGCCAAAATACCATTTAATTGATATTCTCGCAAAAACTGCAGCCAATTTAATCCTTGCTGCTGATAAGCTCTTAATGTTGCATTTAAGCCTTCTGGTACAGTAACCGAATCAACTTGTTGAAAGTTTTTTAATTTATCAGCCAGTGCTCTTAATTTAGTTGTACCAGTTGCGACCATGCCTTGGTCATCCAGCATGGATAATGTTTGATGACTTTGAAAGCGTGACAACTCCATAGTCCCGTCTTTATTTAACGCATTAGGCATAAACAATTCAATAAATTGTTTTAAAATTGGCTGAACACTTTCATAGCGTAAGGCAACAAATTCGCCATTTTCTAAATCAACATAAATAGGTGAATTAGGTTCAATAAGTAATTCTTTATCCTTAACTCCCTCTTCATTATCAATACTTTCTTCGTTAAAAAGTGCTGATCTAGGCAATTGTTCAATAGCGCTAATCAAAATAGGGAATGCTGGCATTTTTTTACCATCAATAGTCAAATTTAACCCTAATGAGAAAAAATCATGATCGCCCGTTTCAATTACTTCGGCATCAAATACGCTATCAGTGCTTAATGCTTTATAATGAAAATCATCAGTAAAACTTATATGCCAGCCTAATTCTTTCAGCAAAGGTAATTTTTGATCTAGAAAGCGATGCCAAAAATAACGGCCTTGCATTAGCATTAAAAATTCCGCTGGTTTTTCTTTCTTTAAAAACCCCTGATGGGTATACGCTTTACGCTTAGGCTGCACTGAAAAATGCAAGGTGTCGAGTTTATCGACTACCGATTGTTCAAAGGCTAAATCTCGATACAGCTTAGTATTGTTAACAGTATCACTAACAGTGGCATCTTCATTATGTGGATTAACTAATTGACCTTGATAGGAAAAACTAACTTTTACATATCCTGACTGAGGCTCCGCTCTTGCCGGTGTCGAAAAATGTAAATACACCTCAGGTCTCGTTAATTCTTGTGAGAATTGCGTTTTAGGTTTAGGTAAACGTTGCGAGGCATCTCCTAATGACATTGAGAGTTTATTTATTACCCAAGGTAGTTTATCTTCTTCAAAAATAGGCGAATTAAGTAAATCTGCTTCAAAATCACACTGTGTATTGGTTTTAATTTCTCCGAAGCAATTTTGCTCTTCATCATAATAGCAAAGCGGTTGTGCTTTAATTATATGTATACTCGTGGAAGGTTCTTTTAAAACCAGTTGCAAGGTATGTAGGCTGTTATCAAGCGCTAACCACTGCCAGTTTGCCTCTAACGGTTCACCTAACGTAATTGCTTCATCTAAGTCATAATCAGTATGCCAAAAACAGCGTTTAGTATTAATAATACGTTCAAACAAATCAAAATATTTAATATTCTCGCCAAATTGATTCGTTCGCATAAGCTCGGTAAGTACTGCTACATCATCATTATTGGCATAAGCACTATTAATTAATGATGTAGTAGAATATTCACTAATAAGCGATTTACTCCAACCACCACTTTTTTTCGGCCGCGTAGATTTAATTTCTAAGGTAAGATAATCGTCTTCGTTATAGCTATTTGGCTTTAAGAAATAGAGTAAGGATTTTTGTTGACTATTAGATTGATAACGACTCGGCTGTGCTTGAAAACGATTAATCCATTTTTCAATCACTTTTTCAGAAGAAGCGGTACTTCTTTCATCAAAGTTTTGGAGAATAAAGCACTGTGCTAACGCCGCGCCATGTTTACAATCTCGGCCAATATAGCAATCACAATAACTGGCAATAACACCGGACTTATTATTAAAAACTAAACGTGTTAAATAACTATTCTCTCGAGAACGCTCACTAAAAACGACACCTCGAATAGTTTCTCCATCAAGGGCGCAAGTTTTCACACCTTTGTTTTGAAAAATCCTTGTTCCTTTTTTCCACTCATTTAGGGTAAAATTTTGTTCAAGTAATTCAGGTGTAAATGTATTGTTAGCCATAAATTTTTATTATTAACTCTTCAACTTAGCCACACTTATCGAAAAGTGTCTTTGAAATATGATGTTCATTTTCCATGTGAAATATCATGGTAGCACTAAAGCCTTAGAAGCATCTAGTCCCCTATTATCATACATGTTGTATTGTTATTCAGTATAATTTTAAGCTAAGTTGTTAATTATTTAATAGTTATCAACTTAACGCTAAGCAATAAAAATTAAGTTAAATTAAAACAGATAGTTAGATTATTTATTTCCAAGTATCATCACCTAAAACAAGCACTAGCTTATAAAAATTTATCTCTACAACACGCTAAAGTTAACGTAAAAGCCTCTATTGATAATTATTATTTTAAAGTATATACACTATTTTTATTGCCTATAGTAATGATAATGGTTACCATTTAGATAATTATTACTGATGGTTATGCTTTTTAAGGCGTTATGATGTTTACAAGAAAAAAAATATTGCTTTGTTTATCTCTGTCTACTTTTATTGTTTCCGATAATTTATCCGCTGCAACAAATGAAAAAATAGAAACAATTGAAGTTGTTGGTCGAGCCCAGCAATATTACTTAGAAACTGAAAGTAAAATTGGTACTAAAACCGATTTATCATTATTAGAATTGCCACAATCAGCACAAGTACTAACAGAACAACTTATTATTGACCAAGCAGCACGAGATATTACCGACCTTTATCGCTCTATTGCTGGTGTTAGTGAATTTAGCTATTCAGGCGTTACTTTTCGCGGGTTTCGTGATGATGCAAACGTTTTTTACGATGGCGTTAGAGGCGATCCTTATTCAGGCTTTGGTGTGCCACAACTTTTCAACGTTAGTCGTGTTGAAGTGCTAAAAGGCCCCGCTTCAGCATTATATGGTGGTGGTGAGCCAGGCGGCATGATTAACTACGTGACTAAAAAGCCAAGTTTTAATGAAAAACGTGTATTAAAGTTTACCCTTGGTGACAATGCAACTCACGGTGCATCATTAGATCTAACCGGTGGGTTGTCTGAAGATATTGCTTACCGCCTAGGTGGTTTTTATGAACAAGAAGATAGTTTTAGAAATAATGCAGACGCTAAAAATACTGAAATAGTAGGTGGTTTAACCTTTAATCTTAGTGATGCAACGACATTAACAACCAGTGTTGACTGGATTAAGCAAGACTTAGGCGGTAATCGCTTACGTGGTGTACCTACCGATGATCAAGGTAACTTTCTTGTTGATCCATCGTATAACGCTAATGAAAAATTTGACTACCAAAATATGGAAGCCCTGGTGTTACAAGCAAGTTTAAATCATTATTTTACCGATGATTTTTATGTCAATACCACATTTCGATATTTAGATAACGAACGCGATCAAGCCTACCATGAATCTCGTGAGTGGGTAGATGTAAACAGTGATGGTGAAGCCAATATTGACGACCAAACCATTAAACGTGAATACCGTAAACAATACCGTGCCAATGAAGAAAGCAGTTTAACAACAGACTTTGTTTATACCATTGACGGCGACCATATTACTCATCAATTATTATTCGGGGCAGATATTCATCATGTTGATACAGAATATGATTACTTACGCGCTCGGTACGAAGCCGATGGTGTCGCAAATCTTAATATTTTCACACTAAACTATGGTTTAACGGACCCTTCAACATACAACTTAACAGACCAAGGTGGCGATGGTGTCAAAACTGATCGTTATGGTATCTATGTACAAGATGTTATGAAATTTAATGAGCAATGGACATTTATCGCCGGTCTTCGTTACGACAATTTTAAAGAATATAATAAAGCCACAGATTATAGCTACTCTGACCATGGTGTAACACCACGCGCTGCCTTAACGTATCAACCACAAGAAAACTTGTCTGTTTATATCAACTACTCTGAGAGTTTCAATCCTGTATCTTCAAGCGATCAAGAAGGCGTTGCTAATGAAGGGTTACTAGCGCCAGAAACAGGTAAACAAACTGAACTTGGCATAAAAAGTTCATGGTTAGATGGCAAAATCATGAGTACTTTTGCTATTTATCGCATTAATAAACAAAATGTTGTGATGTCAAACCCTGACGAAAATGCTGGTGATAACGGAATTCCTGAATTACTTAATATTGGTGAAGTAGAAAGTAACGGATTTGAATCGACCCTAGTTGGTGATCTCGGTGACAATATCACAATTACAGCTAACTACGCATATAACGACACTATAGTCATTAAAGGTGTAACAGGTGATACAATTACCAACTCTTTTGGTGATGGCAGTAAATTTACTAATGCACCAAGGCATCAAGCAGGATTATGGGCTCGATATGCAATAAGCACTATTGATTCATCAATTGCCTTTGGTGTAAATTATGTTAGTAAACAATATAGTTTAGATGGACAAACGGTTAAACCTTTTACCGTGTTTGATATGAGTTGGACAACAAGATGGGACGATTTGCTATTAAGCATCAATATCGACAACCTTTTAGATAAAGAGTATGCCGTTAGTGGTTTCAGTCAGCGTAATGGTCACTTCCCTGGTAGTCCGCGCAGCGTTATCGGTCAATTAACTTACCAATTTTAATCCCTTAAGGAAATGACGCTTAAATTTATTTAAACTCACCCTTCTATTTTATGACACAAAAAAATTGGTTTTCACTACATCATTGGGCAGGCTTTCATTTAAGCCTGCTGCTTTCTTTTGTGTTAGTAACCGGAACATTCGCAACCATTTCAACTGATTTAGACTGGTTAACTAATTCAGCTATTCGAGCAGAACACCAAGTAACCTATGACCAAAAATTAGATTGGCCAGCATTATTGACTCGCGTTAATTATCACTTCCCTGAAACCAAAATAGACAGTATTAATAGACCGCAATTACCATGGCATAATGTTGAAGTTATCGCACGTGATATTAAAGGTGAACGATTTAGAATTTACCTCGATGCATTTGATCATCGTATTACAGGTGAAGGTCTATGGCTTAATTGGCAACGCTTTTTTCGACAAGTACACCGACATTTAATGCTACCGACCCAATGGGGGATTACTATTGTTGGTCTACTAGGCCTAGCAATGCTATTACTATTCATTACTTCATTTTATATATATCGACATTGGTGGCGGTATTTCTTTGCATTTGATCGAATAAAATCAAGCTTCAATGCAAGTAAAACATTAGCACCTTCCACAACACCACGAAAAGAAGCTAGTACAAAGCGTCTATTTTGGGCTGAATTACATAAAATTATTGGTTTATGGAGTTTATGGCTTGTGTTGATCATTAGCCTCACAGGCACTTGGTATTTAGCTGAAAAATGGGGAGCTAATGCTAGTTATCCAACCATAGAAAATAATGTAACAACAGTCCCATCAACGGAAATAACATCTCCATCTACAACAGCATTATCAAAGGCTGTTGAATATATAGCAACAAATCACCCTCACTATATTATTAACCAAATACGCTTTATTCCTGAACAACAACGGATTGAAATTGATGGACAAGAACATGCCTTTTTAGTCAGAGATCGTGCTAATAAGAAAGTATTTGATAGCCTTAGTGGTGAATACATTGGTGGCCGAGAAGGCGATAAATTAAATTGGCACTTGCGAATATCTGAAGCTGCAGACCCACTACATTTTGGTACATTTTCAAATTGGATATACCGGTATGTTTGGTTTGTCTTTGGTCTTGCCTTAAGCTTTCTTAGCTTTAGTGGCATTTACATGTACTTCTTACGATTAAGACAAACCGGAAAATTGCAAAACGTAGAAGAAACGAGTGCTTTGCGCATTTTATGGCTTAAAACTCACTGGATAAAATGGCCTTCACTTGCTTTACTGATTGTTTGTACTGCTCTCGTTTTTATCGACTTTGTTATTGGCTAAACGTATAAAATTCTGGTTTACCCATATAGTTTGACACTGAGAAATAATTAACTGATTTTTGAACTCAACTCAGTGTTTTACTCCAAACCTTAATCCCCAAAAAGCGGTTATCCATTGCTTTATCCAATAATTGCTCAACGCTTAAACTCGACAGAATACCTCGTTAAATCAGATATATATTAAAGTTAAATAGGCTGACGTTAGATTAAATAGAGGTAAACTCATTATCAAGTTTTGAACTATTATTTTTCAGCATAACTGCGACAATTTACCACATTTTATTTTTATTTATTCTCTTTATAATCTCCCTCAGCTTACATTAAAAAAAGGAAGATAAATTGAGAAGCATATTAAAAACAACATTATTAACAAGCTCTTGTTTAATTACAGCAGCTGCTCAGGCGCATGTTGGCATAGTTGCAGGCCCTCACTTTTCTAATACAACAAGTATTGTTGAACTAAGTATTCCACATGGATGTACCGATGAAGTTTCTGGCGCTGAAGATACTATACGTATTGTCGCTAAAGTCCCTTCAAGCATTACATCAGTTCATGCCATTGATGCGGTCTTTGGTCAAGCAACAGCTGTTGAAGCTGACCAGGGTTATAACGAAATCACTTGGGTTAAAACAGCGGGTACTGAGCGAGATAGCGACACTCAATATTACACGGTAAGTTTTAGAGGTAAATTACCCGATGCAATATTCAGCACGGTATTCATTCCAGTAACACAATACTGCCTCAATGATAACGATCAAGAAATCTCTGTTAGCTGGGATACTGAAACCGGTAATCATGATCATGGTAGTAGTGGAACTGCTAATCCTGCGCCATCTTTAATGGTCATGCCTGCCCGTGCTCCAGGTTGGAATCAATATACGACAGGTGCAGATCAGCATTTACATGATATGAGCATATTTGATGATGCAGAAATTGTTTGGTGGAATGACGAAGCATACAGTAGTAATTCTGTCACTCAAGCGTTGATTGAAGCAGAAGGTAAATTAACATTAAGTGAAATTCACGATAATGCTAGTTTTTGGGTGAAATATTAAGGAGCAATAATGAAATATATTTTGCTTATTATAGCTGCATTTTCATTGATGGCCTGTGATGATAGCTCAAGTCCTAAAGCATCAGCTCAACCTGAAACAGTGCCAGATGAACAGTCAGAAAGTGCGTTAGCAACAGCTGGCTTAATACCAGAAAGTAAAATGGTGACTTTGTCGGCACCTAATGCACAAGAATTACCAAAAGAGCTATTTGTACCTCTGTTAAATTAAATTTTAATAACAAACGTGGTTACTTTTTATAGAAGTAACCACGTTTTATTGTACCTTTGCCGGTGGATAAATAAATTTAACTGCTAGAGAGATCATCTTTCAAGAAAACAAAAGAAATAATTATCGAGGCTTTTTGGGTATATTACTAAAGGAAACTTAACAAATAGCTATTCTATATTCGCTATCTGCTCTCGCATTTGTTCAATTAATACTTTTAATTCAACTGCACTAGCAGTAATGTCGGTATTAATCGATTTTGAGCCAAGGGTATTCGCTTCACGATTAAATTCTTGCATCATAAAGTCTAAACGACGGCCTTGAGCGCCACCCTTCTCTAATATTTTTTTAGTTTCGCCAACATGACTATTTAAACGGTCAAGTTCTTCGGCAACATCCATTTTTTGAGCCAATAAAACTAATTCTTGTTCAACGCGTCCTGAATCAAGATCAATCTGGGCATCAGTAAACTTTTCAATAATACGATTACGCTGCCAAGCAATGACTTCAGGCATAAAGGTTTGTACTTTATGAGCTTCAGCAGTTATCGCATCTAAACGCTGTTCAATCATACCTTTGAGATTTTCACCTTCACTAGCACGAGCGGCAATAAAATCTTTAAGCGCTTGATCAAACGCGGCAAGTAATTCAGCCTGAATAGCAGACATATCTGATTCAGGAGCCTCCATAACACCAGGCCAACGCATTACTTCAAATGGATTTATTTGGCTGTTCAGTGTTTGCTCATTAATCCAATTAGCATGTTGTAAAAGTTGTAGTGCAAGATTTTCATTTAATGCTAGCTCACTTTTATTAGCAATATTGGCATTGAAACGTAAATTACACTCTACTTTACCGCGATTAAGCTGTTTACGAAAACGTTCGCGTAACACAGGCTCTATACCGCGAAATTGTTCAGGTAGGCGAAAATAAGTTTCTAAAAAACGTTGATTAACTGAGCGAATTTCCCAAACGGCGTTTCCCCAATCACCTTTAACTTCTACACGAGAAAAAGCAGTCATGCTGTAAATCATAGTTAACCCTTGTTTATATTGTTACAAATAAAGGTAAATTATGCCTGAGCTTGTTTAATCTAGCTAGCGCTTCACTTAGTTAAGCTTATTATTGAAGTCACAATAATAAGCTTAAGTTAACTAATATAAACTAACACCAGTTTTTTTTAAGACTATAGCAAGCAATTGTAATATCGCTGCTTTTCAGAATGTGCAACGTTGTATTCTGTATAATGTAGCCTTATATCTATCTTTATTATAAAAATTATATATAGGTTATCTTTGTTATAACTTTTATTTTGATGATAATGATAATATCAATTAGTGTTTATTATTTAACCTCGACTTTCTTGTATAATGCTCCAACCCGAATAGAGGTTACTTCTTTAGCTGTAAACTAATCATTAAGGGGACTCTATGTTAGAACCTATCCAACAAAATGTACGCGATTTAGGTACTCTATTAGGTAAAACCATTGCTGTAGATCAAGGTCAGCAATGGCTACAAAGAATAGAAACTGTGCGCTTAGAAGGCAGAGAAATAGCTGCTGGTGATGTTGCTGCTATCGCCGCATTACAAGAGAAATTTGCTCATTGTGGCGAAAAAGAACTACTTACTTACGCTAGAGCTTTCAGTCAATTTTTAAATTTATTAAATGTAGCCGAGCAACAATACACTACCAGTGAAGAAGGTTTGAGTGAATTAGACCTTGCCCATCCTCTTGAAGATCTTGAAAGTCATATTACTAACGTTAGCCCTGATGTAATAACAGCGGCACTGAAAAAGTTAAAAATTGAACTCGTACTCACAGCACATCCTACAGAAATTAACCGTAGAACCTTTATTCACAAATACAATCAAATCGGCCAAGCGTTAAATACGCCCGACAATGCATTATCTCCTCGTATTGAAGAGTTAATTGAACAAGCCTGGCATACTGATGAAATTCGACAACAACGTCCAAGTCCACTCGATGAATCCCGTTGGGGGCTCAATAGTATTTCAGACAATTTTTGGTATGCTATTCCTCAGTTTATGAGAGAGTTAGATGATTTTTCTTATAAAGTCACTGGACAGCGTTTACCTGAAGAATATACACCAATCACTATGGCTAGTTGGATGGCAGGTGATCGCGACGGTAACCCTTTTGTTACCGCAAATTTAAGTAAAGAAGCCTTAATTAATGCTAGATTAATGGCATGTACCTTGTATTTACGCGATTTTGAAGCGCTCTATTTAGAACTTTCTATGTCAAAAGCCACTGCAGAACTAACACAAGCAGATAAAGATTCTCGTGGCCCTTACCGACAACAAATAGTACCTGTCATTCAACTATTAAAAACCTCCATTGAACAGTTAAAAGAGGGCTATACAGAAAGTGTATTATCAAACTCTGATCAATTACGCCAGCCATTACAAGCATGTCGTAATAGCTTACTAGCAGTAGGGCTAACCAATGTCGCCAATTCGTTAATACTTGATTTAATTCGTAAGGTAAATAGCTTTGGTATTTCGTTAGTTAAACTCGATATCAGACAACATAGTGAGCGACACGACAGTGCACTAGCTGAGGTAACAGAATTATTAAACCTTGGCAGTTATACCGATTGGGATGAAAATAAACGACGTGAGTTTTTACTTGCCGAGCTTCAAAATCCACGTCCTTTATTACCAAAACATAATTGGACGGCAGACACACAAGAGGTATTTGATACTTATGCATTAATTGCCGAACAACCTGCAGAACTTTTTGGTATTTATATTATTTCAATGGCGAGTCAAGTGAGTGATGTTTTAGCGGTTAAATTATTACTTAAATCCTTAGGTGTACAATGGAATATGCCAATAGCACCATTATTTGAAACACTTGAAGATTTAGATAACGCACCACAAGTTATGGCAGAGCTATTAAGTATTGAGAGCTATCATAATACTTGTGATGGGCAACATAACGTCATGATTGGTTATAGTGACTCATCTAAAGATGCAGGTGTACTTGCTGCAACTTGGGGTCAATATAAATGCCAAGAAAAACTCGTTGAGGTGTTTTTTGAAAAAAACATCGAACTAAAATTATTCCATGGTCGCGGTGGTACAATTGGTCGTGGTGGTGGTCCAGCTCATGCAGCAATCGCATCACAACCGCCAGGTACTTTAGATGGTGGATTACGTGTAACCGAGCAAGGCGAAACCATCCGACATAAATTTGGTACGCCAAACTTAGCTAACCGTAGTTTACATTTATATGCGTCAGCCATTTTAGAATGTTTAATTAATCCACCGCCAGTGCCAACACAAGCATGGCGAGATATTATGGATACCATGTCTGAGACAAGCTGCCAAGCTTATCGTAAATATGTACAAGGTAATGACGACTTTGTTAAGTACTTCCGTCAAGCGACACCAGAGCAAGAACTGTCGTCTTTACCGTTAGGGTCACGTCCGAGTAAACGTAAGTCAGATGGCGGGATTGAATCGTTACGTGCTATCCCTTGGATTTTTGCTTGGAGTCAAAACCGCTTAGTTATTCCTAGCTGGCTTGGTTTAGGAACGGCGATTAAAGAGGCTTATCAAGACAACGAAGTTCTAATTAAAGAAATGTTACAACAATGGCCTTACTTCAACTCTCGTATTTCATTAACTGAAATGGTCTACTTTAAATCAGACAGTAAAATGTCTGCCTTGTATGACACTTCTTTAGTCGATAATTCACTTAAATCTATGGGTGATGAATTACGTGAGCAACTTGTACAAGACAAGCGAACCGTCTTAGCTATATTAGGACAAAAGGAAGCCTTAGAAAATGACCCTTGGAACCAGAACTCTTTTGAGCTTCGTCGTCCTTACTTAGCACCTTTGCACCTTTTACAAATTGAAGCCCTTAAGCGCTTAAGAGCACAACCTGAAAATACAGAAAACGAAAAAGTATTAATGGTGAGTATGGCGGGTATTGCTACAGGAATGCGTAATACAGGTTAAATTAAAATAATTGCTTATTGGTAACCTATATTTTATCAAAAAGGGCATAGTGTTCACTATGCCCTGCTTTCAAATATTATAGATAATAATTAAGCTTAGCTTAATTAAATTAAAGATTACAATAACAGCCCTTGGCATTATTTATAATTAAATTAGCATTAAAGCCTTTAACATAATTTTTTAGCACTATATCAACAATAGAGCGCCCTGCTGAGCATTCAAGACCTTTAGCATAAGGGCCTAAATAAATTAACTCCCCATGCTCATCTAAAACTAATACTGCTGGCGTTGATGGAATAATATGACGTTGTTTATCTGAAAGTTCTATATTTTTTATTTCAAAATCATTCTCTATAGAATACTGATTAGTCGCTTTTTTATGATCTTCACTATAAACAGCACAAGCGCAATCTTGACTGGTGAAATGTATGATAGTTTTCTTAGATAAATTATTCTCTAATACTAAATTTGATTTTATTTCATCAACAATAACCGCCGAATCCCCGCTTAATCTATTTTCTGGATCAAATAAACTTAAGCTGTCATAGAGGAAATATTTAGCAGCAATCACAATAAAAATTAACCAAATAATGAAGACGATATATTGATATCGTCCCACATTATTATCTACTTGGCTCATTAAATTAGTAATTTATACAGTTAAGAAAAACGTTTCACACTATCATTCAGTACAACAGCTGAGTGATTAATATGGTCTGATTCTTCTTTAAGTTGCTCTATGCCTTTTACGTCATCTAACGCAAGGTTTTTCATATTCTCTGTATTTTGAGAAATACCATTAATCACTGAAGACTGCTCTTCCACTGAGGTAGCAACTAATACGGCAATATCAGTTGAATTGGTAACTAAGCCAACAGCACTCAATATTTTTTCACTCGTCATTTCAGAGACTGCAATAATAGAATTTACCGCTTCAATACACTGATTCATAGATTCAGTTGAAGATTGAGAAGAACTGTTAAGTTTTATTAAAGTGTCACTTATTTTATCTGTACTTTCTTTAGTTCGATTAGCTAAGGCTCTCACTTCATCAGCAACTACAGCAAAACCTCTCCCTTGTTCTCCAGCCCTAGCGGCTTCAATTGCGGCATTTAATGCCAGTAAATTTGTTTGATCAGCAATCCCCGTAATTTCATTCAATACAGTAGTGATCATTGAACTTGATTCTACTAATCCCTCTATTTCGGTATTCGTTCGGTTAAGTGATGAAGCAAGCTCATGATTATGTTGATTTATATTATTAATATTACTACTTGTTTCTTGAGTTAACTCATTAACTTGATTCATTTGATCACTCAATTCTGCCGTTTCATTAGCAATTGAATTAATAGTAACGACAATTTCTTCAATAGAAGTAGCTATCATGTCCGTTTCTTGCTTACGTGAATCAGCTGATAGTGTTAATGCTGCTTGAGTTTTCAATAAATTATTTGAGTGTTCAACTAATTCACTAGTTTGATTTTTAACTTCAGAAATAACATTTTCAAGTCGCGATAAAAGCTTATTAAAACTACCTAACACTTTATTTCTCTTATCATTCGATCTCACAGATAAATCAATTGAGTCTTCATGTGCGGTTAGTTTTTCAGTGACTGTCGATAACTCTGTTCCAACAAAACTATCATCATATAAGGTTTTAGCAATAAACGCGGCAATAGCGGCTTCGACTATCGCATAAACAGCATGGATGATTACAGTAGAAAATTTTAACCTGTCTTGGTCAAAAATATATACAGGCATGTCACTGCTTTGCATGAAATAAAATGAAAAATGATGAGCTGCAATGACAACAATGGCTGAAATAAACACGCGCCAATCTCTAAAAATCACCAATAACGCCATTAAAATGAATATTTCGAAGTGAACTTCAATTAAGCCGTTCAGTTGATGAATATGCAAGGCGGCATAAACCATTGCAGCAATTGCTGCGGTATGTTTTGTTAACGTTGCTTCTGGCGCTGTTTTAATTAGCCATAAAACAATTAACGTGGTTGGTAAACCTATAACAATCGCTTCTAAAAAAGTATTATAAACAAACGCTATCGCGATTGATTCTAAAAAAAGAATTGAGAACAATGCTATAAAAAGTTTACTTGTATTAGTCATAAATAATTGCCTACTATCTACTTAAAAAATAAAAAATCACAAAATTATTTAATATAGTCAATTGTATAAATCCATATAAAACAAAGACCCAAATAGAACTTAATTAAAAAATTTACGTTACCTTCAGTATAAAACGTTTTTATAAAATGGCGAATTTCGCCTTTTAGAATTTCGCCTTTTAGAATTTCGCCTTTTAAATAAAAAGATGCGATCTTTGCCAATCAAATCGAAAGATCTTATCTCGTTACAATATTTTTATCCACTACTGTTAGACTTTATCCGTCCGTATAAATTAAGCGTCCATTACTATTAAAATTTAAATTAATATATTACCTAACGTATAGGTAAAACAACGAGATCTAGTTTTTGTTAACTATATTTCAAATTAATCCTTGCTGGATTATAATAGTAAGCTTAATTAATAGATTTTTCATTTTAGGAATACAACATGCGCCCAAGCGGTAGAACATTAGGACAAATACGTCCAGTAACTATAACTCGTCAATTCACTAGTCATGCAGAAGGTTCAGTATTAATTGAATTTGGCGATACCAAGGTTATTTGTACTGCCTCGGTTGAAGAAGGTGTGCCGCGTTTTTTAAAGGGCCAAGGTAAAGGTTGGGTTACAGCTGAATATGGTATGCTGCCTCGCTCTACTCACACACGTATGCGCCGCGAAGCATCTTCAGGCAAGCAAAGTGGTCGCACGTTAGAAATTTCTCGTTTAATTGCTCGTGCCTTACGTGCTGCGGTCGATTTAAAAGCCTTAGGTGAAAATACAATTTCTGTTGATTGTGATGTTATTCAAGCAGATGGAGGAACACGTACTGCCTCTATTACCGGTGCTTGTGTGGCACTTGTTGATGCACTTAACTATATGCGTGCCAAGGATATTATAAAAACTAACCCGCTTAAACATATGATTGCCGCCGTATCTGTTGGTGTTTATAAAGGTGAGCCGGTATCTGACTTAGATTATGCTGAAGATTCAAATGCCGAAACAGATATGAATGTTGTTATGACAGATACAGGCAAGTTAATTGAAGTTCAAGGTACTGCTGAAGAAGAGCCTTTTAGCTTTGAAGAAATGCAAGCGATGTTAAGCCTTGCTAAAAACAGTATTAATGAATTATTTGAAATACAAAAAGCAGCGTTAATTTAGCCTGATATCAATAGGAAAGAATAAAATGAAAGATTATCAACGTGACTTTATTGAGTTTGCTTTAGAAAAACAAGTATTACGTTTTGGCGAATTCACATTAAAATCTGGCCGTACCAGCCCATATTTTTTTAACGCAGGTTTATTTAAAACCGGTGGAGATTTAGCCCGATTAGGACGCTTTTATGCAGCAGCATTAGTTGATGCTAATATTAATTTTGATCTAGTATTTGGCCCTGCTTATAAAGGGATTCCTATTGCTACAACAACAACTGTCGCGTTGTTTGATCACCATAACGTAGATGTTCCATATTGCTTTAACCGTAAAGAAGCAAAAACACATGGTGAAGGTGGCTCATTAGTTGGTGCAGAGCTAAAGGGAAAAATAATGTTAGTTGATGATGTTATCACCGCTGGTACTGCCATCCGTGAATCGATGGAAATAATTAAAAGCCATAACGCTGAGCTTTCAGGTGTATTAATTGCGCTTGATCGTCAAGAAAAAGGACAAGGTGAATTATCTGCTATTCAAGAAGTTGAACGTGACTTTGGTACACAGGTGATTTCAATTGTAACTTTAGGTGATGTAGTCACCTTTCTTGAAGAAAAATTAGCAACTAACTCAGAACATGACCAAAACACTCAGTCCGAGTTAGCAGCTAGCTTAGCGAGTATTACTCAATATCGTCAAGCTTACGGCATTTAATTTTTTAGTTATTCAGTAAAACAAAAAGCCTACACACTTGTAGGCTTTTTATATTTTAATTAGGTTTATTTACACTACTAATAACAACGAGGTAGTGAAGTTAGCAAGGTAATTAAGCGGTAAGTTCAAAATTATATGTTGGAGCCTTTTCATAAGCTTTGGTTATATCGGAATAAAAGCTTTCTATTCTTAATGAACGTTGAGTAATAGCGTCGGCTTGTCTATTTGACGATGAAGTTTCTATTACCGAAATATTATCATTTTCCTCACTATCAGTTGCTGTTTTAGCAGCACCTTCTTCTTGCGCTAACTCAACTAATAATTCCGATTGTGCTGCAAGTATTTGCTGTGTGGCAGCGCTTGCTACACTTCTATCTTGCGCGGAAGGATTCGCAGGGGCTAAGGCTGCCGAATACACTTTTTGCATTTTGGTAATCGTTGCTCGAGGATCACCATTTACCGGCGCAACATCTACCGAGACTTCCCCGGCTACCGCATACTTTTTACCATCAGGCCCTTGTTCATAAGAATAGCTAGGTGAACCTGCAATAGCCCCCCCTACAGCCGCATGTGCAGCTTCATGAGCCCGAACTTCTTGATCTCTAGCTTTAAGCTCACTAATAACTTTTTCTTGTTCTGGGGTATGTTCTTCATTACCATCAACTGAATCACCACCTTCAGATTTAGACAAATCTTGTGATCCAGGTTTTTGCTCATTTCCTTGGCCCTGTTGGGCATTGTCTTGTTCATTTTGCTCTGTAATACTGGAATTTGCTAACTCTGCCTGTTCCGTAATACTGGCAAAATCGATATCAGCATTGTTTTGAGCAGGTGTTCTGCCACGCTCTTTATCAGATGCTACTCCTTTCTCTGCAGATGACTGGCTGGTCGGTGCTGGTTGGGTAATAACTTCTCGTTGATTATTTTCACGGCGCAAGCTTTCGGTGTGCGGATTAAGCACAGTTGGTATAGATAAATTTGGTACTTGCGGGGTAATGTTCATAATTAAATTATTCGAGACAGTTAATTATATTGATAAAATCAACATTCAGAGAATACTTGTAATTTACGCTGTTACGTCAAGCAGAGTACCTAAGCTTTCGTCTGCTGTTTTTATTACTTCAGTTGCAGATTTAGCTTGATACTCGGCAACTTTTAACTCAACTATTGATTGATTTAATTCAGGTACTTTATTCGCATTACTAAATGACTCACTACTAAATGTAGTAGTGTCTTGACCATCTATTTCACTAACTGCAGAATCACGAACGACAGTTGTTTCAGCAACTATATCTACCGCTGCTTTATTGGCCATTTCAGTGGCATTTTGAAAACCTTGCACACCAGAATTAAATGCTGATTGAATTTCCATTAAATCTACCTCTCTAGGTTTTATATTAACCTTAGTTACACTGACCAATTATTAACCAAAACACTTAAAAAGTAAAGTTAATTTAGTTTAACAAAATGACTTCTTCTCATACTTACAAGCCATCGAGTCAGTACTACTGTAAAATCATCAAGATGTGAAATAAATGGTGCATGAGAAGCCTGCTTAAAACGATAACAATCGCTAGTAGGCGCCAAGTGTTCCACTTGCTCAATGACGGCTTTAGGAACAAGACTATCTGCGTCACCATATAAACGAAGAAATGGTTGCTTTATGCTATTTAGTTGCTTTCTATAATCACTGCTTTCTAACAACTTTAATGACTGCTCAAGTGTCGTTTTATTTGCCATAGTATATTGAAAAACTAACTCACTAATTTTATTAATATCTTGGCGAATAGCTGAGCTCCCCATTGCTTGTATTTTTAAAAAATTACCAATCGTTTTTTGAATATCTACTTGGAGTTGGTGATGAAACCCCTCAAGAACTTTTGCCTTAATGCCTGGCCATATCAATTGGCTTTCTTCTATTTTTTGGCTTTTTTCTTCCAGAAAATAAGGGGAGCTTGCAATAGTCACTAAAGCCAGTACTTTTTCTGGGTAACTAAGTGCCATTTCAGTGGCAATTAACCCACCTAAAGACCACCCTATATAAACAGCCTGTTCTGTGATGCTACCAACAATAGATTGGCAAATATTCGTTATTGAGTAAGGATTTATTTTTTTGTTAACATTATTACCAAAGCCAGGTAAATCAATGGTAATTATATTAAAATCATTAAAAAAACTATCCGGTAGGCTATCAATAAAAGGCTGCCATACTGCTGAATTTAGTCCCCAGCCATGAAGTAGAACTAAAGAGGTTTTTTTATGAGAAGTTGGAGTTTCTATTCTGGGAAAAATGGAAATATTGAGAGTTTCTGCCATGCTTATCCTTAGTAGAATTAATTAATGCGCTTTATTTTACAAAATGGAACGACCAATGGCATGGAAAAAAAGAGTACAAATGCTCTATCAACGTTTTTTATCCACACTAGGCCAGTGTGATATATGCGGTAATTGCCTACACGATATAAGTTCCAGCCAACAAAAATTACTCTGTCCATCTTGTTTAAATGATTTACCCATGTTTAATCAAGCAATTGTACAAGGTGATTTACTTAATTGGCCGGCAATAAATAAAGCATTACCCAATATTAACTTCGACCATTTAATTTGCTTAGCGCCTTATCTGCCCCCTTTCACTCATTGGTTACCACAACTAAAATATCAAGGGCGATTTGAAATTGCCTCCCTATTAGCAACCTTACTTGCACAACAATGGAAAGAACAACACTTAACAACGTTAACTTCGCCGGCTGATCTTATTTTAAGTGTGCCTTTACATATTAATAAGTGGCAAATTCGCGGTTACAACCAAGCACATTTACTTGCACAGCCATTGGCTCAATCTTTACAGTTACCTTACGATGAAGTTACGTTAGTTCGTACTCAAAATAATACCAGTCAAGTTGGAAAAACCGGTAAAGAAAGGCGGCAAACTTTAGCTAACGCTTTTACATTAGCTAAAGAATTACCCAATGATATTAAACATATTATTGTTGTTGATGATGTATTAACTACCGGCAGCACAGCCAATGAAATCAGTAAAATATTAAAACATGCGGGCGCTAGTAAAGTAACTATTGTCACGGTTTGCTTAACCTTACCGCACACAAATCATTAATAATATTTACCTTGTTGGTGCATTAAAAGCTTTAGCAAAAAACAAACTATTTGCCAATAATTTTGCACTTCCTAACCAATAGCCACGAAAGGCTAATACATCAGCCGTAGCAATAACACGACCTTGCCCATAATTATGCGCAACAAGCGCTGAGTTATCCGCGATAAGGTTAACTAGTTTTTCGTCTGTATAACCACTTAACAATGGCTCTTCATGATATTTTGCAACCGTTAGGAAAGGTTGCTGCCTTGAATTCATAATGAGGGTGCTATTTCTAAATAAAGGTAACTGTTTATCGGTATAACCAAAAGCAAGGGGGTGTGAGGTATCAAGCTCTGTAGCAAAAATAGCGCCGGCTATACGTTTTTTCGCGCTAAGCTGTTCTTTGTCTTGGTAAGTTAATCCTTGACTATTAAACAACTGATCAATCTCTTGTTTCCCTACAAAGCTAGCAGATAATATATTTTGTTTAGCTAGCCACTGTGCACCACTTTTTTGAGCAAAAACTACACCGCCTTGCTTAAGCCATAGCTTCAATTGACTAACATGACTATCTGAAAGAACTCTATAGTCACCATTAACTAAAATTACATGACTGTAATTTGATAAATCAACCGTTGATAAACGAGAATGCTCAATAATACTAACGGGAATTTGTAATATTTCATCAAGATAATAGCGAATTTCGCCTGCTTCGTATTGAGAGATCCCATTACCACCTAACAATAGTACTTTTGGCTGTTCTAAAGTTTTAAATGAATTACTACCCAAATCTATGCCTTGACTAGTTAAACCACTATTAATTGTTACTAACGCTATATTAGTTTCATGTGCTAGCTCAGCTAAGCTTTCACGCCAATTCGACGTTTGCTGAATACCGGCAGGAATAATAATAGTACCAGCTGCAAATACTCTCTGCTTACCATCAACTTGACTAACAAATTCACTTGTTGCTACTTTAGTTTTGATCTTTTTATTTTGTAATTTATTTAGTAGCTTAGGTGCTAAAAAATGATGCCATTCAAATGCATACGCATAATCTGTATCCTTAGTAGATAACTTGCTTACATGAGCAATATCTTTTGAAGACCAAGGCTCTTTTTTCAGTGTTAAACCTCTAGTTTTATCGAGAGCTTGAAAATCAATATTCATTGCTAGCGGCATAGTCCAGCCGGAAACATCATAAAAAGTATTATCTGGAAAATCAGTTCCTTGGGTAAATAAAGCTTGAATAACTCGGTATTGGCTTTGCACTATAGGTACATAATAACTTGTTTCTTTAGCATAATTTTTTTCTTTATAATTAAAGTCTTCTGCAAGTTGATACACGTTAATTTGATGCTGTGCTAATTTATCTAGTAAAGTATTTAAGCGATAAGCATCTTGCGATTCGCTAAGTAAATAACCAGTAAACTTTTCTTTTTTAGCTTTTTTAAGCGCTTGTTGATAAAAATCTTGTCTATAGTCTTTAAGTACTTGACGGTTTTCCCATGCACCTTCAATAGTTGAAAGCGATGTTAAAACATGGTTTTGAATACCATATTCAAATGTTAACAAACCATTAATCGTATCTTGTTGCATACCTCGAGAGCTAGCTTGCTCAAATAAAATACCAATACCAGCATTAATATCAGGATAAGTTGAACCTTTCCCATAATAAAAGTCATCAAAATTTTCTTCGCTATAATATAAACGTTGAGCTGAATCTAATGCTTTTGCATGAAACTTCGCTAGTGCTTTAGTTAGCGTCACATTTTTTCTAGGTGTTAGTGGGTGTGTTCTGCTTGCAATACCTGGTTGAAAAAAATAACTACTGTTAGCGCCCATCTCATGGTAGTCACCTAACACATGAGGTTGATATTGATGAAAATACTTCAGTCTGTGTTGACTTTCTTGTTGCGTTAACAACAACCAATCTCGGTTAAGATCAAACCAAAAATGATTAGTTCGGCCACTAACCCAACCTTGGTGATGTTCAATAGTTTCAGGATCACTATTACCCGCAGAGCTTCTATAGGTAGCCGCCCAATTCGCAAATCTATCCATTCCATCTGGATTAATGCTCGGCTCTAAGACAATGATCGTATTCGCTAGCATAGTTTCAATACGTTCTTCTTCACTAGCCGCTAAATAATAAGCCACTACCATAGCTGCATTAGCCCCAGTAATTTCATCGCCATGAACACTATATCCTAACCATATGACCAAGGGTTCATTGGCATTATTTGATGCTTGGGTTTGGTAGGGTACATGCCTTTTTGCTAGAAGATTATCTAAGTTAACTAAGTTTTCAGGACTTGAAATAGTCACTAAAAATTGCTCGCGTTGCTGTGGCGTTCTACCGATAGAAGTCATTTTTATACGTGTAGAATCTTGCGCTAGCGTATTAAAGTATTGCTTTAATTGATCATGTCTTATGTGACGTTCACCTATTCCGAAACCTAACGTTGTACTTGGTAAAGGGGTACTTGAATTAAATGTAGCTTGTTTCGGTAAATATTCTTGTACTGGTTGAGCGAAAGAAATCCACGTAGGAATGACTAAAATAAACAAGGTAAACAAACGATATAATGACATAATAACTTCCAATTTGATGAACTCAGCTAAAATAGCAAATAAAAGCATAAAAATCATTAGCGCATAGCAATATTGCAAAGTAAAATACCTATACTTGAGTAAAACGCTCAAGTATACTCAAGCTATTAAGTCCTCATAAATATCTATTTTGCGATGGCTTGATTATATTTCCTGTTTCAAACTGAAGAGCACAAGCGAGTTACTGTATTATGATCACTATATCCCCTACCGCCCAAGAGCATTTTATTAAGCTATTATCCCAACAAGCAGAAGGGACCCATATTCGTGTCTTTGTTGTAAACCCGGGAACCGCTAAGGCAGAATGCGGTGTATCATATTGCCCTGCCGATGCTGTAGAGCCTGATGACATAGAATTACCATTTGATGGATTTTCTGCCATGGTTGACGCTGACAGTAAAAGCTTTTTAGAAGAAGCCGAAATAGATTTTGTTACTGATCAAATGGGCTCTCAATTAACCCTTAAAGCGCCAAATGCTAAATTGCGTAAAGTTGCTGATGACGCTCCATTATTTGAACGTGTTCATTATTTTTTACAAGCGGAAGTTAACCCCCAATTAGCAGGACATGGTGGTGAATGTACTTTAGTTGAAATTACCGATGACGGCTATGCTGTATTACAATTTGGCGGTGGCTGTAACGGTTGTAGTCAAATAGATGTTACCGTAAAAGATGGTATTGAAGCTCAGCTCATCGAAATGATGGGTGATGAAATTAAAGGCGTAAAAGATGCCACAGAACATGAACGTGGTGATCACTCTTACTATTAAATTAATTTATGAATAATTTATTAGCCAAATTAGGTCAAGATCCCGCACGAAGTCTATCCATTTTTTTGCGTGGGCTTGGCCTATTTAGCCTAGGTTTATTATTTATTGCTTTCGGTTACTATTACCACCACTTGTGGCAAGTAGCTGGTCTGATTTTAATTGCTCTAGGTTGTATAATTTCCGCTTGGGGTTATTTAGGTATTTTTGCTAATCGCTGGTTTAATATTCTAAATAAACACAAAGATAAAGAACTTTCTTAATGCTTCATCTAATTCAGAAGTACTGGTCTCATCTTACAGTTATACTCATTGTCGCTATTACTACATTATCACTATGGCCTGCAATTCATTTACCGAGTGTGCCAGGCACTGATAAAACACACCATTTCATTGCTTATGCTGCATTAGCTTTACCAGCGGCATTACGACACCCAAAATATTCTTTGTATTTTGTTCTTAGCTTTATTACATTTAGCGGTGTAATTGAATTAGTTCAACCTTATGTTAACCGCTATGGAGAATGGTTAGATTTATTAGCTAATACTGTAGGGCTTATGTTTGGTTGGTTGTTAGCAAAAATAATACTTTTTTGTACGAAAAATAATGCTTAAGTAGTCTATTACTAGTCATTTGATTAAAAAAACGGTATTTTAAGCTAACAGTGCGAAAAGAGATGCTCATGAAACTTAATTTTATCACCTTATTGTTATTATTTTTTCACTCAACCAGTTTTGGTGCTGTTATTTTGCAATACCATCATGTTAGTGACACTACCCCTAAAAGTACCAGTATTACCCCTACTCAGTTTGAAGTGCACCTAAAATACCTGCAAGAGCACAATTTTAATGTTATTCCCCTATCTCAATTGATAGATAAAATTAAAAAGCAACAACCATTAAAAAATAAAACAGTAGTCATTACATTTGATGATGCATACCTTGACATAGAAACAAATGCTAAGCCATTACTTGATAAATTTAATTACCCTTACACTATTTTTGTGAACCCAAGTGTTATTACTCAAAGTTCATCTTCTTACCTTTCATGGGAACAACTTAAAGCCCTAGCTGATGAAGGAGTCATTATTGCCAACCATGGCTTTACTCACGACTCTATGACCAGAATTCCAGACAATCTAACGCAAACTCAATGGTTAGCTAAACAGAGTGCACTCTTATTAAAAGCAGAGCAAATAATTGAAGAGAAAACAGGTCAAAGTTGGCGATATTATGCATATCCTTATGGTGAATACAGCCCTACCATACAAAACTGGGCCAAAGAGAATGATTTTATTGCCTTTTCACAACAGTCTGGTGCTGTTGGACTAAATACAGATTTAACCAGTATACCGCGCTTCCCTGCCTCAATGCCTTACGATGAAATATCAGCATTAAGAGATAAACTTAATTCTTTACCTTTTACTATCAAATTAGAAGGCAAAGAAGCTGAAACTATCTTTGAGCACAAACAAATTTCACAAGTTACTTTTACTATAGAAACTGACGACTTTTATAAATCAGGTCTAAATTGTTATATTTCCGGCTTAGGTAAACAAAAAGTACAATGGCAAGGAGAT
Source organism: Colwellia sp. 5_MG-2023 (assembly GCF_030547795.1). Classification (NCBI taxonomy): domain Bacteria; kingdom Pseudomonadati; phylum Pseudomonadota; class Gammaproteobacteria; order Alteromonadales; family Colwelliaceae; genus Colwellia; species Colwellia sp. 5_MG-2023. The sequence continues at coordinate 90,244 of NZ_JAUOPW010000013.1, forward strand.
AATAGTTTTACTATCAAATTTAACGGTGACTTACCTGTAGGCCGAGTACGTTGTAATTGTACCGCTGCGAGTATAAATAACCCAGGGCAATACTATTGGTACTCGAAGCCATGGTTTATTTTACAACAAGGTGGAGCTTGGTACAGCCTTTAATAGAGCGCGACTATTTTTTTATAATCACTGAGTAATTTCTCACTATCAATGGCCGGTACTTTGCCAACTTCTTGCTCAGGCTTAAATATAGACGATATATTTCCATCAGGATTAATGAGCACTATTGACGCACTGTGATCAACCAAATATCCTTCACTTTCATCGCTAATAGCGTACATTAAACCTAAATTACGTGCGAAAGGAAATAGCGCACTATGCTCTCCCCTTAATGCAATGAATTCATCGTTAAAATAAGGTATATATTGGTTTAATTTTTCTTGAGTATCTCTATGTGGATCAACAGTTACTAACAATACTTGGCTGTTGCTCGCTATCGCTTTTAAATCATCATAAATGAAACCTAAATTTTGTAATGTAGTAGGGCAAATATCAGGACAAGAGGTATAACCTAAAAATACCAGTGACCACTTATCTTTTAATTGAGCTTTAGTAAATAACTGACCGGTATGATCCGTTAATTCAAAGGGCTTAATTATTCTGGGCTGTTGATAATACAAAGCATGCTCTGGTTGCTCAACATTATTGACTTGTTGAAATGCCAAGACTCCAATAACAGCGGCAATAAAACCGCCGATGTAAATTACATAATTTTTCATACCTTAGTTTCTCTAGCCTATTGGCAATAAATAATGATCAAGTAACAAAATAATAAATAGTAACATCAAGTGGATAATAGAAAACTTGAATGTATCCATAGCCGTATTTTCATCAGCATTAAATTTAAGCTTCCACGCATAAGCAAAAAAGATAGCATTAAGTACTACAGCACCAATTAAGTATAGCCAATTACTCATGCCAACTAAATAAGGCAATAAACCCACAATAAATAACAATACGGTATAAAGTAAAATCTGGGTTTTCGTAAAGCTAATACCATGCGTCACAGGTAACATGGGGATATTCACTTTCGCATATTCATCTTTACGATGAATGGCTAAGGCCCAAAAATGCGGCGGTGTCCAAGTAAAAACTAATAGAACCAATAACAAGGCATGTGGATGAATTTCATTTGTCATAGCTGTCCAACCTAGTAACGGCGGGATAGCACCAGCGAGACCGCCAATAGTAATGTTTTGTGGAGTTGCACGCTTCAAATATAAGGTATAAACAAAACTATAGCCCACTAACCCTGATAACGTTAAGTAAGCCGTTAATGGATTAACTAACCCATAGAGTAGAATGAAACCCAATAAGGCAATACTAAAAGCAAACACGATGGCATTATTAGTGGTGATTCGACCTTCAGGTAAAGGTCTATTATGTGTTCTGCCCATAACCGCATCAATCTTTTCATCGACAATGTGATTAATTGCCGCCGCTGCAGATGACAATAACGCAATACCTAACATAGCAGGTAGCAATAGTTGCCAAGGCAAACCGCCTGGCACAGATAAACTCATGCCAACTAACGCGGTCAATACTAACAAAGCAACTACTTTTGGCTTAGTAATATCATAATAAGCTCGCCACCTAGAAATCGATATAGTAGGTATTTTTGTATTATTTAGCACTTCATCAGACATTATATCTCCTTACCTTATACTCTATGGTACAAGCGATAAGTTAAATTAATAAGCGTTAACATTAAGCAGGCCGCTACCACGTTATGCGCAACAGCAATGCCAAGCGGCAATGACAAGACAATATTAGAAATTCCAAGTAAAACCTGGCTTGTTAAAGCAACCCCTACAACTAATGTTGCTACTTTAAGGGCGTTGGTTTTAGCTCTAAGGTAAACCATTATCATCAACCAAGTTAAATAGACTGTAGTAATAATAGCGCCAAAACGATGCGTCACATGAATAGTGACACGATCCTCATGAGGCAAGTGCCCAAATTCATAACTTTCCTGTGCGGGTGGCACTAAGTCAAAAGAGTTTTCAAAAGTCAGTTGCTCTTGCCAGCCCGGCTGACAAATAGGTAATTCAACACAACTTAACGCAGCATAATGAGATGACGTCCAGCCCCCTAATCCTATTTGCCCAACCAAAACAATAATACCAAGCAAAGCAAAGCTGCCATATTTTTTTACTGGAGCCTCACTGACGCTTATTTGAGTTTTTCGTAAACGTAAATGCAACAAAAATAGCAAACTCAAAGTAGTAAAGCCGCCAAGTAAGTGAGCCATAACCACTATTGGCATTAACATCATGGTTACTGTCCACATACCTAATACAGCTTGAAAAATAACAACCGCTAAAATAAGTAAAGGTAGGCGTAAAGGTGTGTTTTGATGACGATTTTTAAATGACAAAAAAGCAATAGCGAGAATAAACAAACCTAATGCACCAGCGAAATATCGATGGATCATTTCATTCCAAGCTTTATGAGGCTCAACGGGCCGTTCAGGAAATGCTAATTCAGCTTTCGCAATTTGCTCTGCTGTTTTAGGTACATCAAGTTGTCCGTAACAAGTAGGCCAGTCTGGGCAGCCTAGTCCTGCATGCGTCAGTCTTGTATATGCACCTAAAGCAATAACAATAAACGCTAACACAATACTCAGAATGACTAACTTTCTAAGTATATTAGTGTGATCGCTATTCAGTGCTACATTGCTCATATTAACCAACCTTTGAATATTTAAGAATTTTTTTCATATCAGCTAAAATCTGTTTACCGAAATGTGGTAATTGCTTAGTGTCATTAGGTATTTCATGGCTCATAAAAACATTACCAAGGGGGTCAACCAACCATATTTTTTGCTCTGTTATAATTGTTTTAGCTTTACTTGGGGTTGCTACTAGCTGCCACTGACTTTGTGAAAGGTGTTGCAGTTGATCGTTAGACAGCACAGACTGATACAGAGCAACAGGGGTAACTCTAGGCATATATTTACCCAAAGCTACATAAGTATTATGAACAGACTCTAAAGTATGTTGACAGTTTTCCTCACAGTTCAATGGGAGGCTATAAAGAATTAGCCACTGATGTTCAAACGCTGAATTGTCGATTCCTAATTTATCAAGCGTTAGCTCCTCAGTTAACAAAGTCCCCTTATTCGTTACACTTTTTGCCAACCACTCGCCATCTAAAGCAAGTTTAGCCAATATAACGGGTAACAAAAAAACAACAATCATCAATAAAAAGCTTCGACGATTACTCTTTTTAATGGTTGCCTCTTGAACACCTGATACTTCATTGTGTACTGAATTCATATTATTTCGCCTTACTATTATTTTTATTATCACCCTTACTTATACTAAACTTAGCCCATAACATTAAAAGTAACCAAGCTATCGCCAAACTAAACCACTGAAAAGCATAAGCACGATGTTTTTCTGGTGGCATCACTATAGGTTGCCAATTTTTTTCAAAGCCTATTTTTTCACTTTCGTCTAAATAAATAACAAAAGGCAATAACTCTCGCTTGAGTAAAGCTGAAAACTTATCTAATTCAATTTGCTGCACTCTTAATGGCCAGCTTGCTTGAGAAAATACTTGCTCTACTAATTGAATACCTACTTCTATTAAACGAATATGCCCTTTAAATTTATATTGCCCACTCAAGGCTGATACATCCGGTATTTCTTGCCTATTTATTGATCCTTGTATCCAACCAAGACTTACCAATACTGCGTGTTTACTTGTTTCTGCTACTTGGTAGACCCGATACCCTAAACGCCCTTTACTCACTTGGTTATCTAATAAGAATACTTTTCCTTCATCAAAGCTTCCTTCGATATATACAGGGAAATCGTTGATTTTATTTAAAGAACTTCCATTATTTGAGAGGGTTAAAACCTGACTTAGTGAGATTGGTTTTTTAGCACTTAGTTTGTCAATCTGTGCTAATCGCTGCTCTTTTTCTAATGCCCTACTAATTTGCCAAAAGCCAAGCTTTACTAATGTTGAAAAAACGAGCACAGTAAAGACTAGCCAAAGTAAATTATGCTTACTAAAATAATTTGATCGCTTTTGATCAATACTTAAGGGTGTACTACTTGGCATCAAAAATAAAATCCTTACAACAAGTTAATACTTAGGATATTGAGTGTATGTTATTTAAAATTATTATTATCACACTTATGCTATTCATGGTTTACAACCTCTTTCGTGCTTTATTTATTATGAATAAAAAGCCCGATCCAAACCAACCTTCTATGACTAAATACATTGGCCGGAGATTAATGGTCTCGGTAGCGATAGTGATTTTAATACTAATAGGGTTACTCACCGGCCTAATTACACCAAACCCAAGACCTTATTAAAGTTAATATTTTTATAATTTTTGATAAATAAATTCGTTAGAGCAAAGCGAAGGCACGGAGTTGACGCCAATTAATGAGTACCTTCAATGCAGTTATTACGGATTTAGCAAAGTATTTAACATCACAAAATGTAGACGAATAGAAAAAGTAGTACCCACACTACGTCAACAAAATGCCAGTACCAACTTGTTGCCTGAAATGCAAAATGATTTTCAGGTGTAAAATGTCCTTTTAACACTCTAAAGAACATAACAATTAACATAATGCAGCCTAGTGTTACATGTAAACCATGAAACCCAGTTAACATGTAAAAGGTATTACCGTAGATCCCACTTGTTAAATACAGTTGCATTTCTTCAGAATAACCATGGGAATACTCTAAAACTTGTAGACTAATAAAGGTCAAACCTAAAATAATAGTAAATCCTAACCAAGCTTTTAGCTGTGGTCGCTTATTTTTTTCTAGCGCAACATGGGCAAAATGTGCGGTAATGGAAGAAGTTAATAATAGGATAGTATTAATTAATGGTAATCCATACCATCCCATAGCAGTAGTTTCGGTGCCTCCAGGTGTTTTAATTAATGGCCAACTAGCAGTAAACTCTGGCCATAAAACAGCCGCTGTTTCCGCATTATTTCCAGCACCATCTAACCACGGTATAGAAAAAGTACGTGCGTATAATAGTGCGCCAAAAAAGGCAGCGAAGAACATAACCTCAGAAAAAATAAACCAACTCATTCCTTGTCGAAATGAATTATCCATTTGACGACTGTACTTTCCAGCCATCGATTCATTAATAACATTACTAAACCAGCCAACTACCATATAAATGACTAAAGCAATTCCCGCTAGTAGCAAATAACCACCATAACCACTAACTTCATTTTTAATATCGGTAACATAATTAGCAGCCCCGACAGCAATCATAAATAATGCAACTGCACCTACAATTGGCCAATGGCTTTGTGATGGTACGTAATAACTTTCATATTCTTTGGTTGTCATTTTTATTACCTCTTTTACTCATAATATTTATAAGCGTGATAAATAGTTTATGAGTCTTTTTTTTCAGTAATATCATACAAAGTGTATGATAATGTCAGGGTGTGAATATCCACAGGCAAATCAATATCAACATAAAACTGTAAACCCATCTCGACTTCTTCACCACTTCTTAATGGTTGCCGCTCAAAACAAAAACACTCTATTTTTTGAAAATATCCAGCGGCTAAGCCTGGCGAAACAGAAGGAACAGCTTGCCCTGTAATATCATGATTCGCTTCATTTTTAGCAAAGAAATTAACGAATTTCATTTCACCTGGGTGTACAGAAATTTCATTAATTATAGGTTCGAATTGCCAAGGAATTCCTTTCGCCATTCGCGTAATAAATTGCACCTTTATTGTACGTGACGTATCAATACCATTATCAGAATAAACTACGGCTACATCATTGGTCTTACCGTTTAAGCCCGTAATATCACAAAAAACATCATACAAAGGTACAAGTGCAAACCCGAAACCAAACATAGCAAATACCATGAATACTAACTTTTTAATAACTTTACTGTTATTCGGTTTAACAAGTTTTTGCTCGGTATTATCGCTCATAACTAATCCACCTTAGGCGGCGTACTAAAGGTATGATATGGAGCTGGACTTGCCACGGTCCATTCTAATCCCTCAGCCCCATCCCATGGTTTAGCTGGGGCCTTATCTCCACCTCGAATACACTTAATAACAACGGCTAAGAAAATCAATTGTGATAAACCAAAAGCAAAACCACCAATGCTGACCCATTTATTAAAATCAGCAAATTGCAATGCATAATCCGGAATACGTCTAGGCATGCCAGCTAAACCTAAAAAGTGCATTGGGAAGAAGAGTAGATTGACTGAAATTAATGAACACCAGAAATGCCATTTAGAAAGGGAGTCGCTATACATATGCCCTGTCCACTTAGGTAACCAAAAATACGCTCCGGCATAAATAGAAAATAATGAGCCAGTTACAAGTACATAATGAAAATGCGCAACCACAAAGTAAGTATCGTGGTATTGAAAGTCTACGGGAGTTAATGCCAACATTAAGCCAGAAAACCCCCCAATTGTGAACAAAATCACAAAGGCAATTGAGAACAACATTGGTACCTCAAAAGTCATTGAACCACGCCACATTGTTGCGACCCAGTTAAATACTTTCACACCTGTGGGCACGGCAATCAGCATAGTACAATACATAAAGAACAGCTCACCAAATAAAGGCATTCCCGTGGTGAACATATGGTGCGCCCAAACAATGAATGACAACAGTGCAATTGAGCCAGTGGCATACACCATAGAGCTATAACCAAATAACTTTTTACGAGCAAAGGCAGGAATGATAGTTGAAACAATACCAAATGCCGGCAAAATCATAATATAAACTTCAGGGTGTCCAAAAAACCAAAAAATATGCTGGAACATTACAGGATCACCGCCCCCAGCAGCATTAAAGAAGCTAGTTCCGAAATAAGTATCGGTCAACACCATAGTAACAACACCCGCTAACACCGGCATAACAGCAATGAGTAAATAAGCCATTATGAAAAATGTCCAAACGAATAATGGCATTTTCATGTAAGTCATACCCGGTGCACGCATATTCATAATAGTCACAACAATATTAATTGCGCCCATAATTGAAGATACCCCCATAATATGAACAGCAAAAACAAAAAATGCCGTGCTCCCATTTGAATATGTTGTCGATAAAGGCGCATAAAATGTCCAACCAAAATTTGGCGCACCGCTTTCCATAAAAAATGAACTAAGCAGAATGGCAAATGCAAAAGGAAGAATCCAAAAACTCCAGTTATTCATTCGCGGTAATGCCATATCCGGCGCACCAATCATCATGGGCAACATCCAGTTAGCAAAACCGGTAAATGCTGGCATTATGGCACCAAAAACCATTATAAGACCATGAACAGTAGTTAACTGATTAAAAAAGTCTGGCTCTACTATTTGTAAACCTGGCTGAAATAATTCAGCACGGATCACCATAGCTAAAGCACCGCCAGTTAATAACATGATAAAAGAAAACCATAAGTAGAGAGTCCCTATATCTTTATGGTTTGTTGTATATAACCATCGCTTAATACCTTTCATTTTATGATCATGATGTGCATCATCAAGCGATTCATCTATTGTATGTGTCGTCATCTCTTACTCCTCGCTTACCGCTTTAACATCTGAGCTTTGTACTAAATCACCGGTTTCATTACCCCAAGCATTACGCTCGAATGTAGTAACCGCGGCGATTTCTTTTAAACTGAGTTGTTTCCCAAACGGAGGCATCATACCCTTGCCGTTAATGACTAAAGTTAAATGCTCTTCAATAGAGCCTTGAGTGGCAATAGCACTCCCTTTAAGTGCAGGAAATGTAGGAGGTAAGCCCAATCCTGTAGGCTGATGACATGCAGCACAATGAGCAAGATATACGGTTTCGCCAAGCTGCATTAGTTCTGCTTTACTCATAGAAGAGCTTAATGATGCCTTCTCTGCATTTTCAGCTTGAGCAGTCAATGCGTGTTGTTCATCCAACCATTTATCATAGTCTTCGCTAGATTTTACTTCGACTACAATCGGCATAAAACCATGATCTTTGCCGCAAAGCTCAGCACATTGACCGCGATAAACTCCAGGCTCATCAACATTTGTCCAAGCTTCATTTATAAAGCCGGGATTAGCATCTTGTTTAACAGCAAAAGCAGGAACCCACCAAGAATGAATAACATCATCAGAAGTAATTAAAAAGCGCACTTTTTTATTAGCAGGAATAACTAAAGGCTTGTCCACTTCAAGTAAGTAATCTTCTCCTTTTAGAGCACCATTACCACTAAAGCTACCGTCCTGATTTTCATACTGCTCGCGCGGGGTAGACAATACCGAGTAATATTCAATATTTTGATCAAAATATTTATAATGCCACTTCCACTGCGAGCCTGTAACTTGAATAGTGACATCGGAGTTATCATTATTTTCCATGTCAATTAAGGTACTAGTTGCCGGAACGGCCATTGCGATAAGAATAACGACAGGAATTGCCGTCCAGAGTATTTCTACTTTAGTGCTTTCATGAAAGTCAGCTGCTTTTGCTCCTTTTGATTTACGATGGAAGATCATAGACCAAAACATCGCTCCAAAAACAACAACCCCAATACCAGTACATATGTAGAGTGCTAGCATATGTAAATCATACACCTCCCTACTAACTGCCGTTACGCCTTTAGTCAAATTTAACTGTGAATCTGACCAAGCTGAACTGGAAAATAAGCTTAAACAAACAAGACAAATTTCCATCCACCAACGTTGATTACTTCTATTCACTCAACCTCTCCCCTATCAATATTTACTTCGTTTTAAATAAAATCGGTGTAATAATTCACCGTTTAAAACAACATATAAAAATAGAAAACAGAAAAGCAGCAATGTACATCAAAAATCATTTAACTGATGATCTGTTAATTTAGTTATTATTATTTTCTAATTAAGCACTTAATTTGAAATTTATTAAATTAACTGACGTGATATGACTAATTCAAATGACATAAGCGTAAATATTTAAGTTTAGCTATCGAATTAGCGCATTGACGTCTTTTTTATTCTTATTCAGTTTTTTGCTAGTTATAGCAATCTCACTAGCTATGTGATCATTTCTACTTGCTAAAATCACCAACTACATCATTATTTATTTAATAATTAGAACAACTAGTTATTGAAATAAATGCCTTGTATTTGGCTGTTTTTTCTACGTATAAAATTGTTCACTTAATTAATGAAATTGGTATTAATTTGTTCGATTCACCTTCTAGAATCGCTCAAAACTTAACCTAGGTCAAATTATAATTTAGATAAAAGCTAATATAATCAATAGAGTAACTACTCTAAGCTGTCTCTATAGCATGACTGGTATAGTCTAGGGGAATTTTGGCTATTGATATAATCAATAATTATTAATTGATTATTTAACAACCAAATTTGAGAGGTTTTTATTTAATAAAATAAAGCTAGTGAATATAACTAATAAAAATTGTCACTAAGGTATAGCAACAATTAAAAAATATAAAAAAGAAAACTTACATCCAATTGCCGTTACGAATAATACCAACAGCAAGCCCTTCAATGTAGAAATCTTGAGAACTAAGATCTACCTTGATAGGTTCAAAATCTTCATTTTCAGCTTGTAAATAGACGATATTACCATCACGTTTGAAGCGTTTTACTGTCACTTCATTTTCTACTCTAGCAACAATCACTTGACCATTTTGCACGTCAGTTGTTTGATGTACTGCTAATAGATCACCATCTAAAATACCAATATTTTTCATGCTTTCACCATTTACTCGTAACAAGTAATTAGCCACGGGGTGGAATAAACTACCACTCATTTGATAATGCTCTTCAACATGCTCTTCGGCTAAAATTGGCTCACCAGCAGCTACTCTACCAATAAGAGGAAGACCTTCTTCTTCAATAAACTGCTCAGATAACCGTATGCCACGAGATGTTCCTGGCAACATTTCAATATAACCTTTTTTTGCTAATGCTTTTAAATGTTCTTCTGCTGCATTGGCAGATTTAAAACCAAAAAAACTCGCTATTTCGGCTCTAGTAGGTGGCATTCCTGTTTCTTGAATTTTATCTTTAATCAAGTCAAATATTTGTTGTTGACGATTAGTTAACGGCTTTAATTCATTTGTTGCTAGCATTAGCTTTTCCTTTCTAGGTAAAGACCTGTATTTATTCACAACTGTCATTATATACAGCCAACTAATAAACGCAAGAGGTTACTAAGAACCTTAGGATCATATTCTTAGAATATGGACTTAAAATTATCAATATAATTAACGTGATAGGAGAATGAATCAGTTTAAAACCTGATCATTTACTTTAATGAACAGGCTTGATAAATACACATGCGTATTTATCAGTTTTATTTGAACAAAATAATTTTGGGAAAGCAGAAAACAAGTTAATCAATATTAATTGAGTGCCAATCCAGAAGAGAATGCGAGTAAGCATTTGATCTACAGTAATAAAAGATAGTGGCTCACTTAATTATAAAGTGAGCCACTAATCAAACTAAAAAACTAAACGGTAGCGACCACGGCTATCAGGCGTACCTAAAAAGGTAAGGAATGACGACGAATGTCGCCTGTTCTTATTAGGCGAATAAATTCGCCCCTACGGTGATGTCGATCACCTTCGCCTAACAATGTTTTTTGTTAGGGCGTATGTAGGGTGAATATAGGGGCGACTTCAGTCGCCTGTTCTTTTTATTAAGGCGAATAAATTCGCCTCTACGGTGATGTCGAGCACCTTCGCCTAATAATGTTCTTTGTTAAGGCGTATGTAGGGGCGACTTCAGTCGCCTGTTCTTATTAGGCGAATAAATTCGTCCCTACGGTGATGTCGGTCACCTTCGTCTAACAATGTTCTTTGTTAAAGCGTATGTAGGGTGATTAGCCAACTAAAAAACTAAACGATAACGACCACGGCTATCAGGTGTGCCTAAAAAAGGTAA
>NZ_JAUOPW010000014.1:0-92282 GCF_030547795.1 Colwellia sp. 5_MG-2023
AATAAAGCCAACGCACCAAACTTAAATCCTGCTTCTTGTATTTTTTCCGGAACAGGTTTTCCTGTTAAAAGCTCTATAAGATAATAGAGTAAGTGTCCGCCATCAAGTACCGGTAACGGTAAAAGGTTAATTATTCCTAAATTAATGCTAATTAATGCTAAAAAGCCTAAAAAATAAACAAAACCATACCCTGCACTATCACCTGCTCCTTGAGCAATTGCAATTGGACCACTTAAATTCTTAACTGATACATCACCTGTAATTAATTTGCCAATCATATTAAAACTTAGCGTAATTAAGTTCCAAGTCCGGTGAACACTTTCTCCAATTGCTGGAAATAAGCCATAGCTAATGTCAATACGGTATTCATCTGGCCAGTTATCAGATTTAGGAGAAACGCCTAAGTAACCAATTAATTTACCATTTTGTTCAATACCTTGCGGTGTTACTGCTATTACCTGTTGGTTACCAGCACGCTCAATAGTTAACGAAACTGTCTCATTTGGGTAACGTTTAATTTTATTAGCAAAATCTAACCAACCTTCAGCTATAGTCTCATTGTTAATAGCAACAAGCTTATCACCTACTTGTAAGCCACTTTTTTCTGCAGGACTATCTTTACCGATCGCTGCTAGTTCGTTATAAACAGCTGGTCTGTACGGTGTAATTCCTAAACTCGTTAAAGCAGTTGTTTTTTCTGGTGAAAACTGCCAATCTTTTGTTAATAGACTGTGACTACTTACATATTGGCTATCGCTACTTTTTGTTTTGATTACAATAGTATTAGCGCCAATTTCGCCAATTAAAGCTAAATTAACATCCTGCCAATCTTGTGTTGTTTTACCCGCAACCTCAACAACTTGCACATCACTTGGTACTTGTGCTTGAGCAGCTATAGAATTAGGGCTAATACTGCCGATAACTGGTTTAATACTTGGTACACCAATTAAAAACATGAGATAAAAAGCAAAGATAGCAAAAGCAAAGTTAGCAAAAGGACCGGCAGCAATAATTGCTATTCGTTGGTACACCGACTTTGAATTAAACGTTTTATCTTTATCTTCTTCAGCAACATCATCAACACGCTCATCAAGCATTTTGACATAACCACCAAGCGGGATCATAGCGACAACATATTCAGTACCATCTTTTCCCGTTCTACGCCAAAGTGCTTTACCAAAACCTACAGAAAAACGTTCAACTTTTACACCATTTTTACGTGCAACCCAAAAATGACCATATTCGTGCACAGTAACTAAAATACCTAGGGCAACAACAAAAGAGGCTGCATTCCAAATAAAATCAAACATTATGCTTTTTGTTCCTTAATATACAGGTAAAACTCATGAATACTCTACTAACAATTGTTGAGCAAATTCTCTAGCTCGTATATCTAAGGAAATAACCTCATTTATATTACTTACCTGTTCTGAGACAAATTTTTTCACAGAAGTTTCATTTATTTTGTAAATATCGTTAAATTTAATTGTTTCATCTAAAAATGCCGCTACTGCAATTTCATTCGCTGCATTAAGAGCTGTACATGCAGCTTGACCGCTTTCACAAGCCTCAATTGCTAATTTCAAATTAGGATACCTTTTAAAATCAACAGATTGAAAATCAAATGACGTCGTATTAAAAAAGTCTAAGGGCGCAACGCCAGAGTCGATTCTTTCAGGATAAGCTAATGCATGAGCAATAGGTGTACGCATATCAGGATTTCCCATTTGCGCAATAACGGAGCCGTCGATATATTGTACCATTGAATGAATAGTGCTTTGTGGGTGTAACACAACTTCGATATCATCTGCTGTCACATTGAACAACCATTTAGCTTCAATAAACTCTAAGCCTTTATTCATCATGGTAGCAGAATCGACCGATATCTTTCTGCCCATTTCCCAATTAGGATGTGCACAAGCTTGGTCTGGTGTTGCCATTTCAATGTCACTTAACGACCAAGTTCTAAATGGTCCGCCTGATCCTGTTAATAATATTTTACTAATACCATTTTGACCTAACTGGCAGTGCCCCACTCGTCCTTGCTCTTGCCAAGGTAAACTTTGAAAGATAGCATTGTGTTCACTATCTATTGGCAATAATTCTGCTCCTGATTTCTTAACAGCCTCAATAAAAATAGCACCAGAAGTGACTAAGGCTTCTTTATTAGCTAATAACACTCTTTTACCAGCTTCTACTGCTGCTAATGTTGCCATTAGCCCTGCTGCTCCGACAATTGCAGCCATAACTGTGTCAGAATCCTTTGAAGCAGCAATATCTAAAAGAGCGTCATTACCAGATTCTACCGTGATATTATTAAGCCCTTCTTCTGCTAGACGTAGCGTTAATAATTCAGCATGAGATTCAGAGGTCATTACAACCGTTTTAGGTAAAAACTCAATACATTGCTCAACAATTTTATCAACACTTTCATTGGCAGATAAACTCACTACGTTAAATTTTTCAGGGTGTAAACGAACAACCTCTAACGTACTCTGCCCAATAGAGCCTGTTGAACCTAAAATACAAAGCTCACGCACAGTTACTTGTTTACCTGACTTTTCTTTTATCACAAATCTTACCAACCAAATAATACGTAACAAAGTGCAAAAACAGGCGCTGTTGCAGTTAAACTATCAATTCTATCTAAAATTCCGCCATGTCCTGGCAAGATAGATCCACTATCTTTAACACCTGCTTGGCGTTTAAGCATGCTTTCATTTAAGTCGCCTAATACCGAAACGGTTGTAATTAACACGGTCACTAACAAGACTGTAATAACCTGTCCTTGATTCCATGCTAATAGATAGGCAGCAATAGCAACCAGAATACAAGCAGAAGCAATACCACCAAGGAAACCTTCAAAGGTTTTTCCTGGACTAACATTTGGCATTAATTTATTTTTACCAAAAGCTTTACCAACAAAATAGGCACCTATATCAGCACTCCATACCATTAACAATAAAAACATTAACAACTGAGCACCATGATAGGTGTCGACTTGGTAGTCATTCGCACGAATTACCATAAATGCTAGCCAAGTAGGTACTAGTGTTAGCCAGCCAAAAACACCACGAACTGAGCGATGTTTAGACCAAAAACCACTCGCTTTAGGATATGAAAGCATTAAAAAAGCAGAGAATATCCACCACGCGACAGCTAGCCATAATACGGCCAAAGCATAGCTATGTAACTGCCCAGAACTTGTCCATAAATCATTCAGTGATACGGTAGTCCAAAGACCTGCAATCAGAAAAAGTGTCGTTCCAACGAAACCTACTCTTCGAGTTGTAGTGTCAAACCCCATAAAAGGTCCCCACTCCCAAGCACCAATACCAATAATAACTAGCAATAAAATTGCAAAATACATTAAAGGTAAATAAAAGATTGCCGCAATTGCCGCAGGTGCCAAAATTAAAGCAGTAATAATACGTTGTTTAAGCAAGTTATATCCTTTTTATTTTAGTAAGTGCTAAGCCATCTTTGTTATAGTTTTTCTGACTTAACTACTTTTATTCTTCTATTTGTTTAACTTGTTCACCCGTTTTACCAAAACGGCGCTCTCTTTGAGTAAAAGCATCAATTGCTTTATCAAATTGCATTTCATCAAAGTCAGGCCATAATGTTTCAGTAAAATAAAACTCTGCATAAGCGGCTTGCCATAATAAAAAGTTGCTAATACGATAATCACCACCTGTACGAATCAGTAGATCAAGTTCGGGTAAATCAGCTAAACAAGTTTGTTTGTGCAGTGAATTTTCATTGATATCGTCAAGCGACATCTCATTTTTTTGAACTTTGCTTGCCAGCAGTTTTGCCGCATTAGCAATATCCCAACGTCCACCATAATTTGCAGCTATCGATAACACTAAGCCATCATTTAATATCGTTAACTCTTCTGATTTTTTGATACTTTTTTGTAATTTTTCAGAAAAACGACTTAAGTCACCAATCACTTGAAAGCGAATATTATGCTTGTGCAAGCGTTTAACTTCTTTGGTGAGCACAAACATAAACAAGTCCATTAGGACACTAACTTCTTTTTCTGGTCGTTGCCAATTTTCACTACTAAAAGCAAATAAAGTTAGCGCTTTTACGCCTAATTGACGCGCGCCCTTAACAACAGCTTGAACAGAGGAAACACCAGCTTTATGACCGGCAACGCGCCCTTTTCCCTGAGCTTGCGCCCAACGACCATTACCATCCATTATAATAGCAATATGATCTGGAATTATTTTTCCTTCATCTAGTGATGCTATGTCAGTAGCCACTGATTATCCTTTCATGACAAGTAAATTTATTATACAAAAACGCCAGTCAGTAATTACTACTATCTGGCGTTATTTACAAAAAACGAATTAAATTTCCATTAATTCAGCTTCTTTTTTCTCTAAAATCTCATCAACTTGTTTCACATAAATATCGGTAACTTTTTGAATACTGTCTTCAGCTTGATGATGCTCATCTTCACTGATTTCTTTATCTTTTAACAAACTTTTGAAGTCAGAATTAGAGTCACGACGAATATTACGAATTGCTATTTTACCGCCTTCAGCTTCACCACGTACTACTTTAACTAAGTCTTTACGACGTTCTTCAGTTAATGGTGGCAACGGAATACGTATCAAGGTTCCGTTTGACTGTGGATTTAAACCAAGATCAGATTTCATGATGGCTTTTTCTACTGCTGCGATCATACCTTTATCAAAAACAGTAATTGAAAGGTTACGAGCATCCGGTACTGAGATATTACCTACTTGGTTTAAAGGGCTTTCCATTCCATAATAATCAACCGTAATATTATCTAGTAATGAAGCGTGAGCACGCCCAGTTCTAATCTTATTCAGACTACCCTTAAGAGATTCAATGCTTTTTGCCATACGCTCTTGCGCATCTTCGATAATTTCATCTATCACAATGTTTCTTCCTACAATTATTTAAATAATGTTAAATTCACAATTTATACAAACTTTATAAAGCTTAATTGCTTTTTTTTCTAAAAATCAATTAAGTTTATTTATTCTTAATTACTGTGCCTTCGTCCTGTCCCATGATGACAGCTTTAAGAGCACCAGGCTTGTTCATGTTAAAAACACGAATAGGCATATTATGGTCGCGTGCTAAAGTAAAAGCAGCTAAATCCATAACTTTTAATTCTTTGTCTAATACTTCATCAAACGTCAATTCGCTGTAAAGTTCAGCTGCCGGATTTTTCATTGGGTCTTCTGAATATATCCCATCAACTTTTGTTGCTTTTAACACAACATCAGCCTCAATTTCTATACCTCGCAAACATGCGGCAGAGTCTGTTGTAAAAAAGGGATTACCAGTACCAGCAGAAAAAATAACAACACGGCCTGATTTTAATAAACTAATGGCATTAGCCCAATTATAACGTTCACAAACACCCGCTAAATCAATTGCAGACATTAATCGAGTGTTCACAAAAGCACGATGTAATGCATCACGCATAGCCAGCCCATTCATTACTGTGGCTAGCATACCCATTTGGTCACCTACAACTCGATTCATTCCGGCTTGTGCAAGCCCTGCTCCACGAAATAGATTACCACCACCAATAACAAGACCTACTTGAATATCCATTTCAACTAACTCTTTAATTTCTTGCGCCATGCGATCAAGAATTTTTGGATCTATGCCAAAACCTTCTTCTCCCATAAGAGCTTCACCACTAAGTTTAAGAAGAATACGTCGATAAGATGATTTGGGGTTAGTACTCATATGTGAAAATTCCTATTTGGCTCGCTGAAAAAAGGCTAGGGTCAAAAAAGACCGCAAACATTTTAATACGTTTAGCTTATCCAAGAAAGCCTTAACTGAAAAAACCACTATTATTATTCCAATTTTATGAAAAACCTAAAAAAAAGTATAAAAAAATGTATAAAAAAACGCCTACCTTGCAAATGCAAAATAGACGTTTTTTATTAATTCAAAAATTTTGATGAATTTAACTTAACAACAGAAGGTATTATTAATATCACTCAGAAAAACTAGTGATTAAAATACCTCTTGATAATATTAACGCTATGACATCAAATATAAAGAATATTAAGCTTTAGCAGCTGCGATTTGCGCTTCAACTTCAGCGGCAAAATCTTCATCTTTCTTCTCAATACCTTCGCCCACTTCAAGACGAGTGAAAGAAGAAATTGTAATACCTTTTTCTTTTAATACTTCACCAACAGTTTTCTTAGGCTCCATAATAAAAGCTTGACCAGTTAAAGATACTTCACCTGTGAACTTACGCATGCGACCAGAAACCATTTTTTCAGCGATTTCTTGTGGCTTGCCTTCATTCATAGCAATTTCAATTTGAATTGCTTTTTCTTTTTCAACAACTTCAGCAGGAACGTCATCAGGAGTTAAAAATTCAGGCTTACTTGCAGCAACATGCATTGCAATATGTTTAAGTGATTCAGCATCACCTTCACCTGCAACAACAACACCAATAGTAGCACCGTGACGGTAAGAAGCTAACGCTGCACCTTCAACATACTCAACACGACGAATATTGATGTTTTCACCAATTTTAGTCACTAAAGCAATACGCTTTTCTTCAAATTGTGCTTGTAATTCTTCAATTGTTACTTTTGATGCAGCAGCAACATCTAATACTTCATTAGCAAACGCTAAGAAGTTAGCATCTTTTGCAACGAAATCAGTTTGACAGTTAACTTCTAATAATGCAGCAACGCCGTTTACATCTTTAATTAAGATAGTACCTTCAGCAGCAATGTTGCCTGCTTTTTTAGCCGCTTTTGCTTGACCGTTCTTACGCATATTTTCAATCGCAAGTTCCATGTCACCGTCAGCTTCTTGTAACGCTTTTTTACAATCCATCATGCCCGCAGCTGTGCGTTCACGAAGTTCTTTAACCATTGCAGCAGTAATTGCCATGAGTTAATTCCTCTGTTTGCAGTTACCCCCATCATTACCGCTTAAACATAAAGTGTTAAACAACAATGTGATGGGAATAAATAGTAAATTAGGTGTCATAAAAGCAAAGCTGTAAATATAAATTTTATAACAATGCTTTTATGATTAAACGAATTATTGTACTTAATTATTTTTAATTACGCTTAGTTAATGAAAAAGCGTAATCAAATAATTATTCAGTTTCAACAAAACCGTCTTTTTCTGCTTGAACAACAATGTTTTGTTCACGGCCAGAAATTACAGCATTAGCAACAGCATCACAGTATAAAGTTACTGCACGGATTGCATCATCGTTACCAGGTACAATGTAATCAATGTTATCTGGATTTGAGTTAGTATCAACAACAGAAACTACTGGGATACCAAGGTTATTTGCTTCTTTAATAGCAATATGCTCATGATCAGCATCAATGATAAAAATAACATCAGGTAAACCACCCATGTTCTTAATACCACCTAAGCTCTTATCAAGCTTTTCCATTTCACGAGTACGCATTAACGCTTCTTTTTTAGTTAAAGCTTCAAAAGTACCGTCAGTGCTTTGAGACTCAAGATCTTTTAAACGTTTAATTGATTGACGAACTGTTTTCCAGTTAGTCAACATACCACCTAACCAACGGTGATTAACGAAGAATTGGTCTGATTTAATTGCTGCATCTTTGATAGCATCACTTGCAGCACGTTTAGTACCAACAAATAAAACTTTACCTTTCTTAGATGAAACATTGTTAATGAAAGCAAGTGCTTCATTAAACATAGGAACTGTTTGCTCAAGGTTGATGATATGAACTTTATCACGAGAACCGAAAATAAACGGCTTCATTTTTGGATTCCAGTAACGAGTTTTGTGACCGAAATGAACACCAGCTTTAAGCATATCGCGCATTGAAACGTTTGACATTGTATTTTCCTTTAATGGGGTTAAGCGTTCATACATCCAATACACACGACCCTTTTACTGTAATCTTGAGTTACTTTATTAAGTAAACAACAAGATATTTTCCAGCGGGGCACCCCGGTATATCTTTGATAGATGTATGTGAGTTTATAATATAATCAAGCTGACTTTAGCAGACATGACCTGTTTAATTGGCACTAAAATAAGGACTACTTTTCGTTAAAAAGTAAACTCCAATATTTCAGCGCCGCATTTTATACCATAAAAACGCATCTTTAACCAGAAAAAAATTCACTGGGATAATTACTATTATCACGGTAAAATTACCTGTAAGTAAGATAACTAATACGCTCAAACAATCAATTTTTAGGTAATCCATGACAACACAGAACATACCTGCACAGCTGTTTTTTCTATATGACAGCCATTGCCCTTGGAGTTATGTAACTACCAAGCTTGTGAATGAAATTAATCAAGCATTTCCTGCCATTACTATAAATTTATGGCATGCTGCTTTTTTTGATGGTAAGAATGATGATTCTACCAGTAGTAAGCTTAACGAAATTAAAGCCGTTGAAAACTTAGCTAATATAAAATTTCCACCGGTTTATAAAAAACTACTCGAAACCAATAAAAGCTCTATATTAGCGGCTAACTTAATGACTTGGGCACAACATAAAACGCCACATTTAGCATTAACGTTGCTAAATGCATTACAAAAGGCGCATTTTGAGCAAGGCAACAAGTTAACTAATCAAGCTGATTTAGATGATATTATCAATGAACTGAAATTATCACCACCAACGAAAGTGTTTAAAAATGATAAACTCAGCAAAGATGTTTTTATGCAGCTAGAAGAAATATATTCACTGCAAGAAATGATGAATACTGAAGCAATTCCAGCTTTATTATTGGCAGTTAATGATCAATTAATATTATTGAACCACAATTTTTATTTAACTCAACCTAGTGCCATTATTGAAGCGGTTGAATTAGAGCTAAATAAATATCAATAGAAATAATCTATTTCAATTGATATAAACACACTTAAATTTAAGAAAGAAAAGAGAATTCAATGACCATACCAATTAAAAGCCAAGATGAAATTGCTAAAATGCGTATAGCAGGGCAACTCGCTTGTGATGTATTAGAAATGATTGCTCCACATGTAAAAGCAGGAGTCACAACTAATGAACTAGACGCCTTATGTGCTGAATATACTGAAAAGGTACAGCAAGCCATTTCTGCCCCCCTAAATTACCATAACTTCCCAAAGTCTATCTGTACCTCTATTAATCATGTTGTTTGTCATGGTATTCCAGACAATACAGTATTAAAAGATGGAGATATTATCAATCTTGATATTACCGTTATTAAAGATGGTTATCATGGTGATACCAGTAAAATGTTTTTAATTGGAGAAGTTTCTCCTGAAAACAGCCGCCTATGCCGTTTAGCTCAAGAAGCCTTATATATTGGTCTAAAAAAAGTAAAGCCTGGCGCTACTTTTGGAGAAATTGGTACTGCTATTCAAAAATTCATTAAAAGCAAAGGTCGCTATTCTATTGTTAAAGATTATTGCGGTCATGGCATTGGCGTTGAATTTCACGAAGAGCCACAAATTGTTCATTACAAAAACAATGATAAAACCAAAATGCAAGAAGGCATGTGTTTCACTATTGAGCCAATGATCAACTTAGGTAAGGCAACAACTGTTTTAGACAAAGATGACAATTGGACTGTTTATACCAGTGATAGTAAAAATTCTGCTCAATGGGAACATACACTGGTTGTTACTAAAACAGGCTGTGAGATTTTGACCTTAAGAAAAGAAGAAAGCATTAGCCGTATTTTACATAACTAAAAAATATCAGTCACTTTCTGAATCAAAGGTAAGCATGTGAATAATCATCCAATAGAAAGCCATATAATCCCTTCAGATTTTATAGAGCGCTTAGCCATTACCGCTGACACTTTATCTAGCAAAGATATTTGCCAATTAACACTTAACTTCAATGAGTGGCTAAAAGCAGCCTTTTCTGAACATGATGTTCAAGACCTTTTGACTGCTCGAGCAATGTTTGTTGATAACATACTTGCTAAGCTTTGGTGTCAACACCACCTTGACGAATCTCAAATAAGCTTAATCGCTGTAGGCGGTTATGGCCGTGGTGAACTGCATCCTTTTTCAGATATTGATATTTTATTATTAACTCAACCTGATATTGATTTAGTTTTAGAAGAAAGAATTTCGAGTTTTATCACTCAGCTATGGGATATAAAGCTAGATATAGGACACAGTGTACGTTCAATTAAAGAATGCATTAAACAAGCAATTAATGATGTCACTATAGCAACGAACTTAATGGAAATGAGGCAAATAGCTGGTAATGAAGCACTTACACAGCAACTATTACCTTTATTAAACGATGATGCATTTTGGACTTCTAAAAACTTCTTTCTAGCTAAACGAAAAGAGCAAAAACAGAGACATTTACAATATCACGGTGCAGCCTATACTCTAGAGCCGAACTTAAAAGCAAACCCAGGCGGATTACGTGATATTCAAACAATTGCTTGGGTTGCAAAGCGTCACTTTCTCGCTGATTCCCTTGAAGAGCTTGTAGAACATCAATACCTTTACCCTAATGAATTATCTGAACTAATTGAAGCACAAGACTATTTATGGCGTCTGCGTTTTGCCTTGCATTTTGTTGCTAAGCGTAGCGAAAATCGTTTGTTGTTTGATTATCAAGCCGATGTCGCGAAAATGATGGGCTTTGGTGATGAAGGTAAAGCACCTGTTGAACGAATGATGAAGCGTTTTTATCGCATCATTTCTCGAGTTTCAGAACTTAACACGATTTTATTGCATCGATTTCAACAAGAAACAATTCAAGATCCTAAAGAAGCTGATATTAAAGTAATTAATCAGGATTTTGAATCTGTTGATACCCTAATTAATGCAACCAGCAACAGAGTTTTTATGCGTTCAGCAAAAATGCTCGAAATGTTTTTAATTATTGCTCAAGAGCCCAATATCAAAGGTATTCATTCAAATACACTACGGTTAATGAGAAATGCAAGACGTCGGTTAGTTTCGGGGTTAGTTGATTATGCTCAGTGTCGTCAAATTTTCATGGCTATTATTAAACACCCAAGAGGACTAGGTTTAGCGTTTAATTTGATGCACCGTCATGGAATTATTGGTTCTTATCTCCCGTTATGGCGCAATATCGCAGGTCAAATGCAATTCGATTTATTTCATGCTTACTCTGTTGATGAACATAGCTACCGTGTTGTCAAAAACTTGTATCAGTTTAGCCAAAAAGAACATAACCACAAATTCCCTTTGTGTAGCAAAATAATGCAAAAAATACGTAAACCAGAAGTTTTGTATTTAGCAGGAATTTTTCATGATATAGCGAAAGGCCGTGGCGGCGATCATGCTAAATTAGGCGCTGTCGATGCGTTAATATTTTGTCAATCTCATCAAATGAGTAAACATGACAGTAGAATGGTTGCTTGGTTAGTTGAGCAACATTTAATAATGTCAGTAACAGCACAACGTCGCGATATTAATGATGAAAATGTTATTCGCACTTTTGCTGGCACTGTCCGTGATGAAGCACATTTAGATTATTTATACTGTTTAACCGTTGCAGATATGCGAGCGACTAATGAAAGCTTATGGAATAATTGGAAAGCCAACTTATTACATGACTTATACTTTAATACCCTAAGAGCACTACGTCGTGGTTTATCAAAGCCAGTTGAAACACGTTCTAAAATCCGTGAAAATCAGCAGCAAGCTAGAGATATATTAGCGACAACTCATATTGATAAAAGCCAATTGGATTCTTTATGGCGAGAATTCAGAGCCGATTATTTCTTACGGTACTCGCCAGAGCAAATAGCCAGACACTGTCAACGTATAATAGGTCACGATAGAACAGAGCCACTAGTCATTATTAGTACGAAGCCTTACCGAGGTGGAACAGAAGTTTTTGTTTTTGCGAAAGAAAAAGTAAATACCTTTGCTAGTATAGTACAAGTATTAGGGGCTAAAAAACTTTCCATACATGATGCAAAAATTATTACGACAAAAACAGGCTATACCGTCAATACCTTCATCATCCTAGACTCACGAGGAAAAGCCTTAAAAGAGAGCTACCAAACCGCTGAAATAACGAAAGCTCTTAGCGAAAAGCTTAAGCAAGATGATTGCGGTGATATTCCATTGCAACCGGCAAGAAGAGAAGTAAAACAATTTAAGTTTCCATTAAAAGTAAGCTTTATTAAAATTAAAGCCAAAAGTAAAACAATGATTGAAATTATTGCACTAGATAGAGCTGGCTTATTAGGTAATATCGCGCAAGTTTTTCAACAATTACATATTAATATTCATTCAGCTAAAATCACAACTTTTGGCGAAAAGGCTGATGATGTTTTCACTATATCAACCTATGAGAACATGGCATTAACCGAAGAAGAAAAACAACAGCTTTCTGATAAATTAACTCAGGAAATAGATTAAAATAAATTTAAATAAGTTTAAATAAGTAATAGGAATTTTAAATGACCGACTTAACGGCTTTAGCAAACACCATAGAGCAAGCTTTTGAAGATAGAGCAAACATAAGCCCTGCAACAGTTACCAATGAAGTAAAAACAGCTGTATTAGCATCTTTATCAGCACTAAATAATGGCTCTGCACGTGTTGCTGAAAAAATTAATGGCCAATGGCATGTCCATCAATGGTTAAAAAAAGCGGTATTACTTTCTTTTCGTATATGGGACAACCAAGTTATAGACGGTGCTGAAAGTACTTTTTTTGATAAAGTACCAATGAAGTACAGCGATTATACACAAGAAATGTTTGAGGCTGATGGGGTGCGTATTGTACCTGGCGCATCAGTACGTACGGGTAGTTTTATCGGTAAAAATGTCGTAGTGATGCCAAGCTTTGTTAATATTGGTGCTTTCGTTGATGAAGGGTGTATGGTTGACGGCTGGGCCACCGTTGGCTCGTGTGCTCAAATAGGTAAGAACGTTCACTTATCTGGCGGCGTTGGTATTGGTGGTGTATTAGAGCCCCTACAAGCAGGTCCAACAATCATAGAAGATAATTGTTTTATCGGCGCACGCTCTGAAATAGTTGAAGGTGTTATTGTCGAGGAAGGTGCCGTTATTTCAATGGGCGTTTATATTGGCCAAAGTACACGTATCTATGACCGCGAAACCGGTGAAATACATTATGGTCGTGTTCCGGCAGGCTCTGTTGTTGTCCCTGGAAACCTCCCATCTAAGTGTGGAAAATATAGTTTATATGCCGCAATAATTGTGAAAAAAGTGGATGCAAAAACACGTGAAAAAACAGGCATTAATGAGCTGTTACGTTTAGCTGACTAACAACCAGAAAATTGAGACATTAATGGTTCAATGATCTAATTCAGTTAAAATTACAAAAAAGCATTACACAAAAAAGACGGTAAGTTAGCTAACTTACCGTCTTTTTAGTTTATTATACTCGGGATTGCCAACTATTTTTTAAGTTGCTCATCCATTTCTTCAATTTTCACTTTCCAAATCGCTGGTCCTGTAACATGAGCAGACTCACCTGCGCTGTCAACGGCAACGGTTACTGGCATATCCTCTACTTCAAATTCATAAATAGCTTCCATTCCTAGTTCTTCAAAAGCAACTACGCGCGCTTTCTTCACAGCCTTAGAGACTAAATATGCTGCACCACCAACGGCCATTAAATATACTGACTGATGTTTTTTAATATTTTCAACGGTCGCTGCGCCACGTTCAGATTTACCGATAGATCCTAAAAGGCCGGTTTCAGATAGCATCATGTCATTGAATTTATCCATACGTGTAGCTGTGGTAGGGCCTGCAGGACCAACAGCTTCATCACCAATTGCATCAACTGGGCCTACGTAATAAATAAACTTATTAGTAAAATCTACAGGTAATTTCTCACCTTTAGCTAACATGTCTTGAATACGTTTATGGGCGGCATCACGACCGGTTAAAATAGTACCACTAAGCAGAACAGTTTCTCCTGTTTTCCACTCAGCTATATCAGCTTTAGTTAAGCCATCAACGTTAACACGACGGACATTCTCGCCGACTTCCCAAGTAATATCAGGCCACTCTTCAAGTTTAGGTGGTGTTAAATCTGCTGGACCTGAGCCATCTAAATGAAAGTGAATATGGCGTGTAGCCGCACAATTTGGAATCATTACTACAGGTTTAGACGCAGCATGAGTGGGCACAGCATTAATTTTCACATCAACAACTGTTGTTAAGCCACCTAATCCCTGTGCGCCAATACCTAATTTATTAACACGTTCAAAAATCTCTAAACGTAATTCTTCTTCTGCGTTTTGTGGGCCTCTATCCATCAATTCTTGAATATTAACAGGGTCCATTAAACTTTCTTTTGCTAATACACCTGCTTTTTCAGCTGTACCACCAATACCAATACCTAACATACCTGGTGGGCACCAACCAGCTCCCATAGAAGGTAATGTAGCGACAACCCAATCAGCAATAGAATCAGACGGGTTTAACATCGCCATTTTTGTTTTATTTTCACTACCGCCGCCTTTGGCAGCAATCATAACTTCAATTTCATCACCTTCAACTAAGTCAATATGAACAACTGAAGGTGTGTTATCTTTTGTATTTTTGCGAGCTCCGACTGGGTCTGCAACAATAGATGCACGTAAAGGGTTATCTGGATTCATATAAGCACGACGTGTGCCTTCATCCACCATTTGCTGAACAGTCATATCAGTTTTATCCCACTGAACAGCCATACCTACCTTAACGAAACAAGTTACAATGCCTGTATCTTGGCAAATAGGACGTTTTCCTGTAGCTGACATACGTGAGTTAATAAGGATTTGTGCAATGGCGTCTTTTGCCGCGGTATTTTGCTCTTTATGGTAAGCTTTTTCTAGCGCTTGAATAAAATCGAGCGGATGATAATAAGAAATATATTGAAGTGCATCTTCAATACTATCGATTAAGTCTTGTTGCTTGATAATTTTATGGGACATGTTGCTCTCAGCTTTCGTTAAAAATATAAATTCATTTGGGTATATAAAATGTTTCCATTATAATACCTCTCTATTGAAACTGCTGCTAGTAGCCAATAGCAAAATTTGTAGATTTATACTCAACATAAACCGAACAAATACCTTATAAATACGTCAATTAGTAGAGTGACTATCACCTTGCATTCCAATACCCTACCTTCATTTAATCCATTGAAACTTTCAGTTGAGCAATTAACATTCGAAAATGAAGTTACTCCTTTAGATTTATTCACGCCATTATCAAATACTCCTTGGTCTATTTGGTTAGATTCAGGACAAAGCCAGCATATTGATGTTTGCTTTGATATTTTAGTGTGGCACCCCAACGTTACTTTATGTACATATGGTGACAAAACGACAATATGCGATGTAAAAACTAAACACACATATACAAGTGAAGAAGATCCTTTATCTTTAGTCGAAAAAGTTCAACAACAGGTATTATTGCCGCTTGAAGTATCACAACAAATGCTTCCTTTCTTAGGCGGAGCTTTAGGCTACTTTTCGTATGATTTAGGGCGACGTTTTGAGAAGTTGCCAGCACAAGCAGAGCAAGATATTACATTGCCAGAAATGGCTGTTGGTATATATAGTCAAGCAATAATATTTGATCATAAGCACCAACAATTCTATTTAGTTTGCCCTCCTGAAAACCGTTCAGAAATAACGTGTTTTTTACAAACGTTATTGAAAAAAGCAAAAAATAAAGCGACTAATGCTAAACAAACACAGTTTACCTTACTATCAGACTGGCAAAGTAATATGGATAAAGCCAGTTACACAGAAAAATTTGGTCAAGTTCAAAACTATTTACTATCAGGCGATTGTTATCAAATTAATTTAGCGCAACGTTTTAAAGCACAATACCAAGGTAATGAATTTGAAGCATATTGTGCTCTTAGAGCAAAAAATAAAGCCCCTTTTTCTGCTTTCATACAATTAGACAATGCTAGTATCTTAAGTGTTTCTCCTGAACGTTTTTTACAAAAGAAACAAAATAAAGTTCAAAGTAAGCCCATAAAAGGTACTATGCCTAGAAGCACTAATAAAACAGAAGATCAAAACAACGCTGACATTCTCGCTAATTCAACAAAAGATCGTGCTGAAAACTTGATGATTGTTGATTTACTTCGCAATGATATATCTAAAGTATGCAAGCCAGGGACAGTTGTTGTGCCTAAACTATTTGATATTGAAAGCTTTCCAGCAGTACATCATTTAGTTAGTACCGTCGAAGGAGAAATTGCAGAGCACAATAGTGCGAGTGATTTGTTACGAGGTGCATTTCCAGGTGGTTCAATTACTGGTGCACCAAAAATCCGCGCGATGCAAATTATTGAACAACTTGAACCACACCGACGTAGCGTATACTGTGGTAGTATTGGTTACATTTCAAGCTGTGGTACTATGGATACCAATATTACTATTCGCACATTAATTTGTGAAAAAAGCCAGAAAAACACGTCAACTACACCTAATCATATATATTGTTGGGCTGGTGGTGGTTTAGTTGCTGATTCTATTGCAGCAAGTGAATATCAAGAAACATTTGATAAAGTAAATTGTATTTTGCCTGTGCTAAAAAAGTTGGGTAAATAAGAGGAAAATAGTAATGAATAAAAATGAATTTCTCTTTAGATTTCATCTGAAACAACACTATGATTCTTGTCATACATATCAACATAAAGCGCCATTAAAATCAGCTGCTGTATTAATTGCGCTGTTTGATAATAATAGTAAAGCTGATGACCCTTTTTCACCTGATGGCTTACAAGTATTACTAACAAAAAGAGCGAGCCACTTAAAACATCACCCCTCACAAATAAGTTTCCCCGGCGGTAAGGTGGAATTAACCGATACTAATTTAGTTCATACGGCATTAAGAGAAGCACAAGAAGAGGTGGGGTTGGATCCTAAAGCGGTCAATGTTATTGGTCAATTACCTAATTATGAAATTATTAGTGGTTATCAAGTGACACCAATTGTCGCCATGATTAACTCCCTTCAAACATACCAAAAAGATGAAAATGAAGTAGATGAAATATTTCATGTACCACTAAAGCATTTTTTACAGGATAAAAACCATCATATCGTCAAATCTTATCGTAACGGCTGCCATCACAATGTCCACTTCTATCCTTACCGACACTATAATATATGGGGAGCAACAGCTTCCATGATAAAAGACTTGGTCACGCGAATAAAATAATATAGGTTGTAACAAACAGTAAATTTCAGCTATCATCACATAAATTAATAACAACAAAATATAAGATTATTCAAATTTTATTCGGTATTTAATTATGATTAGTGTATTTGATATGTTTTCAATTGGCATCGGACCATCTAGCTCTCATACAGTTGGCCCGATGAAAGCTGCAAAACTTTTTGTGGATTCACTTAAAGCGGAGGCATTACTGACTAAAACGAATAGAGTAAAATGTGAGTTATTTGGCTCTTTAGGTCAAACAGGTATTGGGCACGGTACAGGTAAGGCCGTTATTTTAGGTTTATCTGGTGAAGCACCTGAAAGTATTCTAGTAGATTCCATTGATAAAATTCTTGCTCAAGTAGTTGAAACTAAAAAAATTAAACTCGATGGCAGTCATATCGTCAACTTTCCTAAAGATAATGCCATTATTTATCATCATAGAAAAACATTACCAGCACACGCGAATGCAATGACTCTTTTTGCCTATCACGACGAAACCCTTCTTTTAGAACAAACATATTACTCTATTGGTGGTGGCTTTATCGTACAAGACATTGACTTTGAAAGAGAAAAAGATAAAGCGTTATCACTACATGAAAATATCGATAAACCACACAAGTTTACTAATGCCGCAGAATTATTAGCAATCGCTCAAGAAAAAGGCCTTAGTATTAGTACAATCATGATGGATAATGAAAAATGTTTAAATGATGAGGCATTTATTCGTGCTGAATTGATAAATATTTGGCAAGCTATGCGTAGCAGTGTCGATCGTGGCATCGCCACTGAAGGTATTTTACCAGGTGGTTTAAAAGTAACTCGCCGTGCACCTGCTCTATATCGCTCTTTAATGGTAGAAAGATCTAATGATCCATTAACAGCAATGGATTGGGTCAACTTATTTGCACTTGCTGTTAATGAGGAAAATGCGGCCGGTAGCCGTGTTGTTACGGCACCAACAAATGGAGCTGCGGGTATTATTCCAGCCGTATTATGTTACTACGATAAGTTTGTCAAACCCGTTTCTGATGATGATTGTAGCCGATACCTACTTACTGCAGCAGCTATTGGTATTTTATATAAAACCAATGCTTCTATTTCCGGTGCAGAAGTAGGCTGTCAAGGAGAGGTAGGCGTTGCTTGTTCTATGGCTGCTGGTGCACTAACTGAAATTATGGGCGGAACACCTATCCAAGTAGAGAATGCAGCAGAAATAGGTATGGAGCACAATTTAGGTCTGACCTGCGACCCTGTTGGTGGTTTAGTCCAAGTACCTTGTATTGAACGAAATGCAATGGGCTCAGTAAAAGCAATTAATGCATCTAGATTAGCACTTCGTGGTAATGGCACATCGAAAGTATCTTTAGATAAAGTAATCAAAACCATGTGGGAAACAGGTAATGATATGAAAACAAAATATAAAGAAACTTCTCGAGGGGGTTTGGCAGTAAATATCACAGAGTGCTAATTCACTGCCAGTATAAAGTTTGGTTAATCAACAATTGATGTAATTGATACCGTAGCTAGTCGATGGTTTATTTAGTGGGTAACTCTATATCAGCAAACATTTCATCGACTTCTGTATTGTTTTTTAACAACATAGCTTGAGTCACAACATGCTTATTTAAATGTGGAGCAAATCGTTCAATAAAATCAAACATATAACCACGTAAAAAACTACCTCGTCTAAAGCCTATTTTTGTGGTACTTGCACTAAATAAATGACTAGCATCAATAGTTACAAGGTCATGATCAATTTTAGGATCAATCGCCATAGTAGCAATTACACCAATACCAATACCTAAACGAACATAAGTTTTAATTACATCAGCATCTGTGGCTGTAAAAGCAATTTTAGGTACAGCACCAGCTTTTTCAAATGCAGTGTCTAATTCAGAGCGCCCAGTAAAACCAAACACATAGGTAACTAAAGCATATTTAGCAATATCCTGAATCGTTATATCTGTTTTGCGTGCTAAAGGATGATCTTTACACACGATAATACTACGGTTCCAGTGATAACAAGGCAGCATAACCAAATCGTTATAGAGGTGTAGTGACTCAGTTGCTATAGCAAAGTCAGCATCACCTTTTGCCGCTGCATCACTAATTTGTGCAGGTGTCCCTTGAGACATTTGTAGTGATACTTTGGAGTATTTTTTAATAAAACCTTGTATCACTTCAGGTAAAGCATATCGTGCTTGCGTATGCGTAGTTGCAATACGTAACTTTCCTTCATCAGGCTGAGTATGCTCGCGAGCAACAGCTTTGATACCTTCAACCTTTGAAAGTATTTGTTGGGAAATATTAATAACTTCTTGGCCCGCAGGCGTAACATGAGTTAAATGCTTACCACTACGACCAAAAATTTGAATTCCTAATTCATCTTCCAGCATTCTAACTTGTTTAGAAATACCTGGTTGGGAGGTGAAAAGCACTTCTGCCGTAGCTGAAACATTCAGGTTATTATTCAGCACTTCAACGATGTAGCGCAATTGTTGCAATTTCATATATATACCAAAGCCAAGATTTTTAGGAACACTCTTAGACCAAAAGGATATACTTAATTGAACATTTATTCCATGTTAAATTGCATTTTTTGTAAATAAAATTCAACATTAATGGAAAAAACACCTAAAGATTATTTTATTATAATTTATAACCACCAATAAGATTGGTTAATTATTCCCTACACTTGAATGTTCATTTTAATATTCAGTTTTCAAAGATTAGTTTTAATATGAAGTACTCTAATTAAATCTGGTAATTAAATGTAAGTTAGGCTTTGCTAAACATGACATTTTTTGTAGACTGACAGCTATCAAAGTGAATAATTGTTCACATTATTAAAACAAGAGCTTTAACATGATCGCTATTATCATAGGTTTACTCATCACACTCGTTGTATTAGTTGTGGTTGTCAGTGCCTTTCAACAACATAAAGAAAAGCAAGATGCAGAAAAAAGAGTTAAGGTAGCAAAGCAAAAAGCTATTATGGATGAAAGCGAAGAACTGATACTTAATTTAGTTAATCTTCCTTCCAGCCCAAAACTAACCCGAATATTAGCTAATCGAAGCTTAACTGCCGCAACTACAATGCGAGAATTAAAGCCTGAGGTTAAGGGGCTTGAAGATAGAATTAACGCGCTTAAGGCTCAAATCAAGGCAGCAGAAGAATTAACAACTAGCCAAGGTAACGATGAAAATTTTGTACTTCCGGAGAATGAGCAGCAAGTATTAGCGGTTCTACAATGCATTAAAAAACTACGTGTCATAATTAAATCTGAGCAAAAAAAGGGTGCCCTTGATCCGCAAACGTTTACACAAGAGGATCAACGTTTAGACGCAATGCAATTGAAAATTAATATAGAAAGTTTAATGAAACGAGGCATACAAGCACAAAATAAAGAGATGTTTGGCTCAGCACGCCAATACTTTGAAAAAGCCTTACAAACAATGGCGAACCATCCAATAAAAACAGACTATATCAATACAAAAACTAGTGAAATAGAGCAACAATTAGAAGATATAACAGACTCATTAAAAACAACCAACGCGTCCGATGCCGCGAAAAGGGCGAAAGAAGAAGAAAATGAATTAGATATTTTATTCCAGCCTAAAAAGAAATGGTAGCAACACTACCTTTAGCTTGATATAGATTAAAACTAAGCCAGCTTTTGCTGGCTTTTTCTTATAGCTTTACCCAATGAGATTATAACGTGGAAAAAAATAATTCCATTACACTAAACTCCTTCTTACGTAGAACAATGAAGGCTTATGCTTTAAAGGCTCACATAAGAGAACAAGGCTGTGAACTTAAACGTATTGGTCGCTCTCGTCATTGGCTGCTTACTGCAAACTTTGAACAGCTACAGGCAATAATTACCTTTATAGAAGCCTCAAATGAACCGAGTTGGTCATGGTTAACTAAACTGTTAAAAAGTGAATACCAACACTTGAGTCATGATGAGCTACTCAGGATTGCATCAACAATAGACAATGTCACGATAAGTGCGCTTATTGCCAGAACAGACTGCACTATAGCGCAAGCAAGGAAAATTATCGATGAGTTGGAAGGGTTTGATTAGATCGATAAGCTTGTGGCGAGCCTTGAGTTAATAGTGATGAAGTTAACTTATAAATAATCAACTTCTCTTTTTAACTCACATGGCTCACCCCTTTAAAAAATCAATCTTCTTTAGCAGTTGATTTTTTCTTATTGGCTACTTTCTTTTTTGCTACTTTTTTCTTGGGTTTAGGAATATCTTCAACCCACTCACCATCGATGTACTTTGCAGTCCATCCTGTAGCTTTAGGCTTATCATCAGTTACAATCTCAGTCATAACATACTGCTCTTTCGTTTTACGACTATAACGTACAACTGATAAGTTACCTTCATGATCTTCTGCTGGAGCATCTGCCAAGTAATAAAACTTAGGAGAAATTCTGTCTCTAAAGCGCTTCAACTCAGCAACTTTTGGCGCTCTGGTTTCACGAGACCGAGGAAACGTGTTCGCAGCCAAGAAAATACCCGCAGCACCATCACGCAAGACAAAATGTGCATCAGATTTTTCACACGCAAGTTCAGGTAATTGAACAGGATCTTCTTTTGGCGGCGCGGCCTCTCCGTTTGCCAATAGCTTACGTGTATTTTTACATTCAGCATTAGTGCAATCAAAATACTTACCAAAACGGCCTGACTTCAACTCCATATCAGCTTCACAACGATCACACTCTAATACCGGACCATCATAACCTTTAATTTTAAATGTGCCCTGCTCTACTTCAATACCATCACAAATAGGGTTATTACCACACACATGTAACTTACGGGTCTCATCAATAAGGTAACTATCCATAGCAGTGTTACATTTTTTACAACGATGCATTGCTCGTAACGCTTCTGTTTCTTGATCTTCAGCCAAGACACTAACGGCTTCTTCACCTGGTGTTAAGTTCATTGTAGTGGTACAACGCTCTTTAGGTGGCAAGGCATATCCTGAACAACCTAAAAACACCCCTGTAGATGCAGTTCTAATCCCCATTTTACGGCCACAAGTAGGACAGTCAATATCAGTTAAGACAGGGTTATTATTTGGCATACCACCTTCTTCAGAGTCCATATTAGCTAAAGCTAATTTTTTGCTGAAGTTCTTATAGAATTCATCTAAAACACTTTTCCAATCAAGTTCACCTGCAGCAATAGCATCAAGCTCTTGCTCCATATTCGCGGTAAAGTCATAGCTCATTAATTTTTCAAAACTAATTGACAGGCTATCTGTGATTATTTCACCCATTTTTTCAGCATAAAAACGTTTTTTATCTAAACGTACATAACCACGATCTTGAATGGTTGAAATAATCGATGCATACGTTGATGGTCGACCAATAGAGCGTTTTTCTAATTCTTTAACCAGTGAAGCTTCACCATAACGAGCTGGTGGCTTAGTAAAATGCTGAGTTGGCTCTAAATGATCAAGTGTTAATACCTCACCTACCGCTAAATCAGGTAAGTGTTTATCATCACCTTTAGCAAGTTGAGGGTGAACACGTGTCCAACCGTCAAATTGCATCACACGACCTTTCGCTTTTAAATCAAAATCAGCAGCGCTAATAGTAAGTGTACTAACCGTATAACGTGCCGCTGTCATTTGACAAGCAACAAACTGACGCCAGATTAAATCGTAAAGTTTTTTAGCATCAGCATCAATGCCTTCCATAAAGGCAGATTCAACTTTCACATTCGATGGACGAATCGCTTCATGCGCCTCTTGAGCACCAGCTTTAGAGCCGTATACCTTCGGTTTTTCAGGAAGGTAATTTTCACCAAAACTTTTACTAATAAAAGTACGACACATTTCGACAGCATCTTTACTTAAGTTAGTTGAATCGGTACGCATATAAGTAATGTGACCGGCTTCATATAAACGTTGAGCTAAACCCATGGTACGTTTAACACCATAACCTAATTTAGTACTTGCTGCTTGTTGTAATGTAGAAGTAATAAATGGCGCAGAAGGCATACTCTTTGACGGTTTATCTTCACGTTTACTAACAACATAATTGGCAGGTTTTAACAGCGCTAATGCTTTATCTGTATCTGCTTTATTGGTAGGCTTAAAAGCCTTACCATTTTCGTGAGTAACATCTAAGGTTAATGCTTCTCCCGTGCTAGCGTGTGTATCGGCAATAATATCCCAAAACTCTTTAGGATCGAATGCTTTAATTTCTCTTTCTTTTTCAACAACTAATTTAACAGCAACGGATTGAACACGCCCAGCCGATAATCCTCTAGCGACTTTTTTCCACAATAGAGGGCTAACCATAAAACCAACAACACGATCAAGAAAACGACGTGCTTGCTGCGCGTTAACACCAGGCATACTTAATTCACCGGGTGTTGAAAATGCTTGTTGAATAGAGCTTTCCGTTATTTCATTAAAAACAACTCGACGGAATTTAGCATCATCACCACCAATGAGCTCTTTTAAGTGCCATGCTATCGCCTCTCCCTCGCGATCCAAATCGGTTGCGAGATAGATGGTGTCAGCTTTTTCAGCAAGTTTTTGAAGTTCGGTTACAACTTTTTCTTTACCTGGAAGTATTTGATAATTAGCAGCCCAGTTCTTTTCTGGATCGATTCCCATTCGATTAACTAACGCTAATTTATCACGTTTTGCTTTATATTTAGCTTTTGCTTCCGGTGCCATTTTACGCACTTCTGCAGGTGATTTAGCGGCGACTTTTTTACCCGTACTACTATGAGGTAAATCGCGCACATGACCAACACTCGACTTTACAATAAAGTCTTTACCTAAATATTTATTAATTGTCTTCGCTTTGGCTGGCGACTCGACAATAACAAGTGATTTTGCCATAAAAATTTGTAATCCTGCTTATTCGACAGTTTATCTACACATGAAGATAAATTAATTTTTGTTTTATTATTCATTTATTATTTGAGTTAAAAAGTGCGAGCGTGCCCTTTAACCTCACCCAAACAAAGATAAAAATAGTTTCATTTTAAAAAATATAGTTGCATACCTATTTATACATATATCTATAAATATGCAAATTAACAAGTATTTATTTTTGCACTTACTTACTCGCCTATAACTAAAGGCTGCTTTTGGCTATAATAACCAAAGACGAATACCAACTAATAACATCAAGCTTAATTACACCACTTAATGCCCTTTTGAGCGCAATCATAATCGACTTTGCTAGAAAAAATAAGGGTTAAATTCTAAAAAACTAATTTAAGCTTGTAATTTTCAATAATAAAAACCGCTAACTGAGATAAATATGTCGCAATTACCAGAACAACTAAAAGATAAATTAACACAATGTTTATGCCCGCCTGGTAACGGTGTTTTTACCGTAAATACAGCCAAGGAGCGTAAAGCGCAATTACATCAAACAATCTTCGGTCAAGCCACTGGCATTGATGATTTATGGAAAAGCTCGTTAAATAGGCTTCCTGATGCTTCTAACGCCGTTATTTTAGGTATAGCATCAGATTGTGGCGGTGGAATATTACGTGGTGCCAATTGGGGGCCCTTATTTATTCGTTCGACACTACTTGAAAATTATCCTGACCTGAACACTTTTGATTTAGGTGATGTTCGCGTTATTCCTCACTTACTGTCAGATAAGTATTTAAACGAAGCCACCCTCAGCAATTGTCGTAAAGCTTTGTATCAAAATGTTCAAAGTAACTATTGCGTTAGCCCCTTAAGCATTACTGAAGATGTTCTGCATGATTTTTATGCTGCATTTCCTGAAAAAGGTATTTTTGGTTTAGGAGGGGACCATAGTGTTAGCTACCCTTTAACAAAAACATATTTACAAGCTAAGAAGGAACAAGGTAAGCGTGTTAGCATTATTCATTTTGATGCCCACACAGACTTATTAATAGAACGTTTAGGTATCGATTTATGTTTTGGCTCTTGGTGTACCCATATTTTAAATGACTTACCGGCACCTGAGCATTTAATTCAAATAGGTATTCGTTCAAGTGGTAAACCAAAGTCACATTGGGAAAATACCTTTGGCGTCAAACAACATTGGGCACATGAAATTAAAGAGGTAGGCATAGAGAAGGTTATCAGTAATATTC
Organism: Colwellia sp. 5_MG-2023; assembly: GCF_030547795.1. Lineage (NCBI taxonomy): Bacteria > Pseudomonadati > Pseudomonadota > Gammaproteobacteria > Alteromonadales > Colwelliaceae > Colwellia > Colwellia sp. 5_MG-2023. The sequence continues at coordinate 25,300 of NZ_JAUOPW010000014.1, forward strand.
TTGCGCAATTAGCAGAACAAAATATTGATGAACTTTATGTTAGTTTTGATATTGATGCTATTGACGACAGTTATGCTTCAGCAACAGGAACACCAGAGCCTGACGGATTAATGCCACAAGAAGCCATGCAAATATTACAAGCCATTGCAGAAAAATACCCAATAACAGCTGCTGATATGATGGAAATAGCTCCCTTTACTGATAGTTCAGGGCTGGGCGTAATTAGCCAAGAAAAAACATTAAAAGTAGCGGGGGAAATTTCAGCTTTTTTGATAAATGAAATAAGTAAATAATAGTTATTAATCAGCCTGCCATAGCTTAATTACAGTCAGCGATACTGATTAATAACTGTTACATTAGATAGGATACTACTTTCAAGTAAATGTGCTATTTATCAACCTCTGTCTTAAAGAAGTTAATTAATTATTTTTAAATTGATAAAAAAATCCGATAACAGTGTCCTGATATCGGATTTTCAATTATATAAAAAACTGTTAATGAATTTTTAAATAGTTATCACTTACGCCGCAATGCTCATATGGCGCCTGAACTGTATTAATAGTTAATTAATCGTGATACCTATCCCATTATAAATTGTTGAGCTACCACTAGGTGTGATAACTTCGACAATTAAGCTACCAGATTTAGGCTCTGTTTCACCTTTAATATTGACGCTAAACGTTTCACCGCCATTATGATTATCATTCCCCCAAACAAAACTACTTGGGCCAACAATAGAACCTACTGAAGAACTGAAATTAATCTGTGTACCTGCTGGCATAGGTTGATTATGTAAATCACTGATAGTTATTACAGCCCCACCAACCGATTCGCCATCAATATGTACAATGTCATCATTTAAGTTATAGTCTGGATTCATAATCTCAGCTGTATCTTCATCAGAATCATGATCATACGTTGCTGAAACACCATCCAATGTTGTTTCTCTGGTAAAAAAAGCCTTACTACCAGACATAACCAAAACAATTGAACCTCTGACATTTATTGATTTATCCGTTTCAGAGCAACCAGCATGAGCAGGAATAGCACATAAGACACCATTATATTTATTATCTTTATCTGTAAAAAGGTTATCACTATTAAAATCTGTAAACTCTTCTAATTTACCACTATCATTGACATCACGCCCTTCACTCGGGTTATAAAAACCATCTTCATTATGATCAACAAAAGCTTCTGTTAAATCATAGGAACGACCACTAATGTCCGTGGATAAGAAGGTTGTCATTTCATCAGCATCGAACCGACCATTCCCGTTTAAATCAGGAAAAGATTCTTCACCAATAGCCGTAGCAAGTATCGTAGCTCTACCGCCATACTTTTGTCCTAAGGTATTTAAACGCTCAGATGGGTGAACTCTATCCGCCAAAGTACCATCAATCAAGGTATATGGATCCGAAGTCGTATGTTGTAAAACATGACCTTCTGGTCTCGTATTCTGACTATTCCATACTACGCTACAAGTACCATTCACAGTAACACATGATGGTTCAATTCTCCCCCCTTCGGTGGTAAAGCTAACGGCAGTACCATCTGGAACTGGGTTATTATAAGCATCAGCTAATCGTGCGGTCACAACAACTTCAGTTCCATCAATATTCCAACCTTCTGGGTTAAGTATATCAGCAGATAAACTAAAACTATCTTGATCTGGTATCCCTGTAGAGATCACTAATAAACTAGATTGCGATGCGATTATAGGGTCACTATCATCAATCTCAGCTTTAACTCTCACCGATGTAGCAACAGTCCCCGAATTAACAACCGTTTGTGCAATACCTTCACTATTAGTAGTTGCACTTTCAGGAATTAACTTTATTCCACCAACATTGGAGTTTAAAGAGAAGTTAATAACTTGGTTATTCACTGGGTTACTGTTTGTATCTAATACTCTGAATTTAATTATTGAGCTTTCTGATCCGCCAACAGCACCAGTTCCTAAAATACCAATAACTTCAGGTGAAGATGAAACAAACTCGATACTACCAATATCCGCAGCCTGAACATTAACGACAGCAGTTGCAGATAAATTCATATCACCAACATTAGCAGTCACATCTATTTGATCATCATGAACGCAACCTTTGGCTAAATAGGTACTGGTAGCTACGCCATTAGAAGTAGTTACGGGGGAATTTAACGAAGCAGTTTCCGGCGTCGTACGCGTACAGCGTGAAGAAAAGTCAACTTCCACAGGATCTTTATAAAGATTACCTTGTTCATCAATAATTCTGACTGTCACTACTGTCGTCGCACCTGCTGATATTTGAGATAACCCTAATTCAGCTACTCCATCAGCAAAAGGTTCACCACTTCCTAGACGAACAACAACATCTATTGCGCCTTGATTCTTAAAATAAAATGGTTCACTTTCTTCGCCACTATCAAGGAGAGCTATTATCTGACCTGTACCTGCAGAAACACCAGAGTTTAATGTAATATTAGCGAGACCATTTATATCAGTTGTTGCAGTGCCTTTTTCTGGAGTAAAAAATCCATAGTCTGCATCATCGATTTGAAATAGAACACGTGTGTTGCTTAAAGGCACACCTGCATTCAAAACCGTTGCAGTTAACGTAGAAGGCAGTTCTTCATCAGCGAGAGCTAATGTAATAGTTATGGCATCATTCGAGCCATTACTGCTACCTGCCTCACCATCTACTGAAAACCCCTCATCACCGCCACCACATGCTACTAGTGTAGTTAACGTCATTAATAACAGAGTGAAACTAAAGCGTCGAAGTAACTCCATAAAAGGTATTCCTATTGTCTTTTAATTAATTTACATAAATCATATTAACTGATAAATAACAAAAAAGTACAATTTAATCCCTTAAATTTTCCAAAAAAGCTTAAGCATCAAGCAAGTTAAGAAAAAAATTAAATAATCCAAACGCTAAATTTGCAAAACAGTTTTTAATCCTCTTATTTATTGTTAATCTATTAAGCTAATAATATTAATAATGTATTTACACACTATGACAACTCTCCAAAAAAGCAGTTTAACTACCCGAATAGTTATCGGTATGATTTCAGGTATAGCCCTAGGTTCTTTTTTACAGGTGCTAATGCCTAATGGTGACGACTTAGTTTTCAACTTATATTTATTCGAGTTATCACTTCAAAATTTTCTTGTCGATGGCGTACTTGAAATTATTGGCCAAATATTTATGGCTAGCTTACGCATGCTAGTAGTGCCATTAGTTTTTGTATCACTTGTTTGTGGTGTTTGCTCACTTCAAGATACGACCAAGCTCGGCAGAATAGGCGGTAAAGCGATTGGTTTATACCTAATAACAACGGCAATAGCGATTAGTTTTGCTATTTTCGTTGCTATTATTATAGGCCCAGGAGAAGGCGTAGGTATGACAGCTAATACAAGCTTTAGTAGTCGAGAAGCTCCTTCATTTGCTCAAGTCATTATTCAAATGTTTCCAACCAACCCATTTGAAGCGTTTGCACAAGGAAAAATGCTACAAATTATCATTTTCGCCTTACTTTTTGGTATTGCTATTGCTTTATCTGGTAAGGCAGGTGAACGAATAGCGAGTTTATTTGAAGACTTAAGCGAAGTTATAATGCGCTTAGTAGCAATACTAATGAATCTTGCGCCTTACGGTGTATTTGCATTATTAGCGACGTTATTTACTACGGTTTCACTTGAAACCTTTGGTAATTTAATCGTTTATTTCTTAGTTGTATTGTTTGTATTAATTGGTCATGCCGTAATTACCTACCCCTTAATACTCAAACTAATGACAGGTTTAAACCCTATTATTTTCTTAAAGAAAATGCGTGATGCTACTATCTTTGCTTTTTCTACAGCGAGTTCTAACGCGACCATTCCCGTAACTCTAGAAACAGCAACAAAAAAGATGGGAGTGAAGAATTCAATTGCTTCATTTACAGTACCTTTAGGTGCAACTATTAATATGGACGGTACAGCAATTATGCAAGGTGTTGCTACTGTATTTATTGCACAAGTATTTAGTCAAGATTTGACCTTAGCAGATTATGTAACTGTAGTATTAACAGCAACACTTGCCTCTATTGGTACTGCTGGTGTTCCTGGTGTAGGTTTAATTATGTTAGCTATGGTACTAGAACAAGTCGGTCTACCGGTTGAAGGTATTGCTTTAATTATTGGTGTTGATCGCCTATTAGATATGACGAGAACAGCGGTTAATGTCACTGGGGATAGCATGGTAAGTATTATTGTCGCAAAATCAGAAGGACAATTTGATAATGATATGTATTTGGATGAAAAGGCTGGCAGTAAGATTGAAGATATCGATTTCCATCATTTGAAAGACTAAGTCTTAGCAGTTTTAAGTAAGCTGCATACTTTACTACACTATAAATACCTTCTATATGCTATTATCAGCAGCAATATAGAAGGTTATATAGTGGGTATTTTAAACGACCTAAACAAATATGATTTAAGTAAACATAAGTTAGATAAACCTTAGCAAGCCTTTCTAAGGTTTATCATTTATTTTTAGCCAGGAAAGATACGGTTTTTCTGCATTAACTTACCTAATATACCGTCAACAGAAAGTGACGCGGCTTTAGAAAACTTTTCTGCTAAACCTTTCTTAACTTCATACTTAATTGCAACAATTTTATGACTTTTACTTAAGTTTTGTAAATAATCATCACTTGTCTGAATACTATCAACTAAACCTAACGCTAATGCCGTTGTACCAAACCAATGTTCACCCGTGGCAACTTTAGCTAAATCTAAACTTGGTCTGTGTGCGCTAACAAAATCTTTAAACAGTACATGAGTTTCTTCAAGCTCTTCAATAAATTTTTCCTTACCTTTTTCGGTATTTTCACCAAACATTGTAACGGTACGCTTAAATTCACCCGCAGTGAATTGTTCAAAATCAATATCATTTTTCTTTAATAACTTATTAAAATTAGGTAATTGAGCAATAACCCCAATAGAGCCAAGAATAGCAAAAGGTGCTGCAATGATATTATTTGCAACACAAGCCATCATATAACCACCCGACGCAGCGACTTTATCAACAGACACTGTTAAAGGTATTTCATGTTGGCGAATTCGGTCTAACTGTGATGAGGCTAAACCATAGCCATGAACCATGCCGCCGCCACTTTCTAATCGAACAAAAACTTCATCATCTTTCGTAGCTACAGACAAAATAGCAGAAACTTCCTCACGTAAAGAGCTGACTTCTTTAGCGTCTATGCTGCCTTTAAAGTCAAGCACAAACACTTTGGGCTTACTCTTAGTTTCAGTTTCATCATCTGATTTTTCCTTTTGCTTAGCTAATGCTTTATCAGCCTTAGCTTTTTCTTTTGCTAATTTTTTATCCTTTTTTTCTTTCTGTTTTAACTCTTCGTCATTTAATAAAGCATGAACAATTTCCTGTTCAACTTCTTCAAATTGTTCAGACAAGTCGGTAATTTCTAACTCACCCTTTTTATGTTTATGCTTAATAGCTGAAGCTGTAGCTAACACAACAATAGCAACAACAGCGATGACAAAAGTTATTGTTTTAGCTAAAAACAAACCATATTCGTATAAAAATTCCAAGCTTATCTCCTGAGCGTTTTACGCTATTTTAAATTTTTCAAATCAAGGTGTTATATGGGGATAAAAAAAATAAAAAAAAGCCCTTAGTCTTGACCAAGAGCTATATTTCAAATCACATACCTAATTAGAACTAATATTTATTTCACTAATAATATTCGCACTAATATCTTCTTCGCTAAACAGTAATGGTCTTAAAGCTGTGGTTTCTGAATATAACCTATTCTGATCATCGACATGTACAGAGTCAGTATTTGATGACTGAGAATAGCTAAGTAACCCACGAGCACTTGGCCCATTATCTGTAAAATTAACAACAAACATCCAGCTTGAACCATAATTTATATGATACCCTTCTGTTGTTAACCCTGAAGGGAGCGGCTGTGCTGTTTCTATATCAACAACCGCTGGATATTGATGTATTGGCATTAAGGTATCATCAGATTGAGCTGAAGAAAACACATTAAACCCACCTTCCTGATGCATACTGCCTGCCCATGAAAATTTAGTTCCACTCGCATTACCACTTGCCATCGTTTTCTCGGTAAACTGTATATCACCTATCATTGCACCTAATGTTAAACCTGAGGCTTCCACGTTTTTAATTGCTGCAGCCAGTGACTTTAACGCTGAGCCGTCATTAACTAAGGTATTAGGTGTTGTGCTTGCTAAATCAGGATCAAACGGAACTGAAAATTGACTTGTACTATTAAATTTAAAAGAAAATTCTCTAAATAAGTGTGCACCACTACTCTCTTTATTAAAGCGTTTATCCCAATTAGCCAAAACTGAACAACCAGCAGAAACATCAACGGTAATACCGTTATCTAAGACCACTAATGTATTACCTTGTGCCTGACATTGTGCGACTAAATCATCAACCACTGCTTCTGCTAAATAAGCACGATTATTTAATAGCGCTTCCTCAACTTCTTGAGCGGAAAACTTATTATCCTCACCAGAGCTGTCTGCTAACATTTTCAACCCCATACGAGTCCTTAATGATAGGGGACTAAAATCATCGCCATATAAAATTGAAGCGCCCGATAACGGCGTTGTTGGATTGGTAAACCAATAAGGATCATTGGAGTTTTGGACATAGTCGGTATTTAACAGTTGTGGTGCTTGCTCATAACTATTCAATCCATTAGGTTCAAACAATGCAGTATTGCCCGGAAGAATATCAAAACCAACCGATTGACGTGTTCCTACTAATACAGGGTCTGTTCGCATTAAATCAAGGGCGGTATCATTTAAATTTAATACACGGGATTTATCTATATAAAAAGCATTTCCCTGATCATCTGCATACATAGTATTCACCCAAGGAATACCATCAAAATCTTTAAACGCCTGTTGAAACTCGTCAAGGTTAGTCGCTAAATTCATGGCTAACCAATGATCAATCATATCAGTATTTTCTTTAGCAGCATCTCGTAACGTAAAAGCATTACTCTCTGTCCACTCCATACCATTATTTGGCGGCGTCTCAATAATTAAACCATGATGTGAGTAATAGTAATCTTTAGATAAAATGACCGACTGCCCACCGCCAGCGGCTACTTCAACAAAGTAAGTTTTCTTTTCTATATCACGACTTTCGCCATCCATATTATATTGTTGCTTATTGTCACCTTCTAAGCTTAATTGATAAACAACAAACCGACGTGACTTAGAAACAGTATGTGTCCACCCTAAATTTTGGTTAAAGCCAATATTTTGAATAGGAAAGCCTTGCAGAGCGCCGCCCATAACATCCATAACGCCAGGAATAGTAATATGTGATTGATAGAATCGTAAGTGACCTGTGTGTGGAAAATGTGGATTAGCCAGAAGTATACCTTTGCCATTTTCTGTTTTATCTTTGCCTATTCCCCAGCCATTCGATCCTAAATCTCCCAAATCTATATTTGTATTACCAAATGTAGAGGATACCGATGCAACATTAGCAATGATTTCATTTGCATAGCCAATTGACGATTGTTCAGATGCACCTTTTGTTCTAGCACCAACATAAGGTAGATATTCAGTTGCACTATTTGGATTCGCTAAAAAGGCAAGTTGCATAAACGTTGAGTTAGCGCCACTCGCATATTGAGAAGTTGCAAATAAATAAGCGGTTAAGTCTATCGGTGTAATAGCTGTCACCCAAGATGCTCCTGCACAAAAAGGCGCTAAATTCTCATTCCCCGTTTCTTCTATATATTTATTGTAACCGGCCACATACCCCTCAATTGTTGCACGGGTATTTTCTGACAAGCTTGGGTATAATTCTTTTGCTGAGTTCATTACACCTAATGCATGATGGCCAAAGTCAGAAATAATATTACCAGAATCACCTGAGCCTAAAACTTTATCAGGACCAAAATATTTAGCACGTTCACTACGTACTTTCAGTATTTGATCTGCCAAAATACAAGCATTATCTTGTGCATAAGCGTAACCCGAACCGAAAGCAACACTTTGTAAATTATCACCTGTAATATGAGGTACGCCATAGCTAGTGCGCCGTATATTAGCGCTTAGTGTTCCATCTTCATCAAAAGCCACCAAACTTGGAGACACTACAGGTGGCTCTACCGGTGCTGGCAACTCAGTGTTTTTATCATTATCACTGCCACAGGCGCTTAAGCCAAAGAGTATAGCCAAACTTAAGAAACATCCGTTTTTATTAATCATTTTATATCCCCGATTATTTATTATTGTCACACTAAGACTAACATTAATAAAAACAAAATCATCAGAGGATTAAGGTTAAATAACTATCAAACTTAATACTTTAATTACTATTTAGCATATGACTATCCAATTTTATACATGCTCTTTTTAAGTAAAAAAAAGCCTTTAGTTGTAAAACTAAAGGCTTTTGACAATTTAATGTCCCATTCTGATATGTGTTAGCAGTTATTTAACAACAGCATCATTTTGCACTGAAATAAGATGTCCGTTACTACTAAAGAAATTAGCCACTTGGCTTTGCATCTCTGTGGTGGCTGCACTAGTCATAGCTGCATCAGGGGCCTCACCTCTTGATCCTGGTGTAGGATCTAAGATCGAACCATGATGACCAAATAAGTAACGTACAGCACCAGATATTGATGAGTCTGCATCCTGAGTTGTTTCCGAAACACCTGGTAAGCCTAATAAAGCAATAGCACCTTCGGTACCAGCGAAAGGAGCTGTTGATACAGTATTAGGAATAACTTGGTCGCTTAAATTGTCACTACCATTACCAACAACTTCAATTAAGTGTGTTGGCGTATCGGTAGCAACCATCATAGCGGCATAGTTAGCTGGGTCACCAGCATCAACCACTGTCTGTGCAGCAAAAGCAAATTGCGTAAAAGTACCATTTAATTCGGCTTGTTGCTCAGACGTAAGTAAGGCATAAAAGGCTCTGTAATAACCAACTAACTCAGTCTCTGAAGGTGCTGTTTCACTCAGGTGAGCCTGTGCAACATAACCTTGGAACGCTTCTGATGCTGAATAAGCTAAGTTTGATTTAATTACGTCCCCAAAAGCGCCTGACTCCATTAAGAAGTTAGCTACCATGATACCTGGCATTGCAAGGCTATTTGTTTGAACAGCAAATAATGGATCAACTTGTGGATCAAGAGAAGTATTCGCTAATGCGATAAAATTCATCCCCGTAATTGCACCTAAAGAATGACCTAGAAAATGTACATTAGAGCTATCAATATTAATTGAATTACCTTCTGTATGAGTCCCACCCAAAAAATTCAAACCTAATCGTAAGCCCATTAAGTCAGAGGTTGATTGGCGTAAGTTATCGCGGGTAGTCAATAAACTAGCTAAGTTCATATAATGTGTAGCAGATACCGTTGAAGCATTGATATCGTCTACACCATCAGGTGTTCCTGCAGGTCCAGTTATATCAAATCCTCGACTACCATGTAATGGATGATCGATAGCTACAGTTGAAAAACCATAAACTGAAAGAAGACCAGTAACTGCTAGCATATCTTCTTTTTTAGAAGTTATACCATGTTGCAGAATAACCACTGGCCAACCATTTTCAGGCTCAGCTAAATTAGCTGGTAAACCTAAGCCTTCTCGAACCGCATTAGCAACATTTACATCTGGCGTTGTCATTTGTACAACAAGCGACATCTCTGTATTAGCTTTAGGTACTGGACTATATTTAGTTAGGTTACGTTCTGTATCAATACCTAAATCACGAAGCCCTGGCGCTGCCAACCCTTGAGCTTGAGAAATAGCCATACAAGTTCCATCTGATACACTCGTCGCATCAGCAGGAATTACTTCAGGGTTACTTACTGCAAGACCAGCTAACATAGCGCCAGAGTCACATAAAGACTTCCACCAATCATTAATAGGTGCCATTGGGTTTTCAGCTGAAGGAATACCTAAATAATAAGGTAGTGTAATATTACCTTGCATAAAATTAGCAGCTGAATATAAAGGCACTAGAGTGTCAGGTATTTTTCCTACTAATATATCAGCAACTGTCATACCAGTATCTTGTACGCCGATAGTAGGTACTCCTTGCATCGCATTCGCGACCATAGCTGGAACATTATTAGCCATTAACGCTTTAGTTGTAGAAAGTACATCAACTGTCGACTGCGTAGTAAATGCCATGGTATAGATAAGTGAATCTTTATCAGCACCTGCCGCAACAACTGCAGCTTCGTAGCTATTAATAACGGCCTGTAAACCTTTTTGTGCATCAGTAGCTAGTGGGTGAGTGGTAATATTTTGACGAACTGATTCATAGGTTGTAGAGCCTGAAATAGCCTTACCATTATTATCTTGTAGATTGTTTGTTAATGCTAACACATAGCCTGTTTTAGCTTTAAAAGGCTTTAACGGGATAACAGCAACACTATTGCCTGATGCCTGAGTAATAAAATCAATACCAAAAGTTAATTCACCAACAACGGTACAAGCAGCACCACGAGGAACTTCTTCACACCCAGTATCACCTCCCATTAAGGTTTCATATATTTTTACAGATGCAGCGCTAAAAGCAGAGTTGCTATCAAGTGATGTACCTTCAGGAAAATCAATAGCAAGTACAAATGGGTTCGTTGTCGACCAACCATCTAAAGTGCTTAAAGCAAAAAATGGATCTGAAGAATCAGTAGGATCACTCACAGGTAGATTTAATGAGCCATCTTGACTACCTTGAAATAGTAAATCATTAGGTACTGATAAAACGCCTCCTGCAGGGTCAAAGACAATTCTTGCCGGTGCCACAATAGGTGCACCATTTTCAACCGCATCTTGTTTTACATCTTCAACGGTTTCACTATCACAGCCACTTAAACCAAGTGCGCTGATTATAGCTAAACTAAGAACTAATTTTTTCATTTTTATCTCCCCAATGCTTATTTTATTTCTATTATTTTTTAATAAGTATATGCTATTTGTTATAGTCGTTTACCTCAGATTACAAAGTAAACGTCAAATTAACTAATTAGACCAGTTAATAAACTTAACGCAAGCGCTGACAATGTGCCAGTTGTTTTTCTATTTTAATTGATTTATTTCTCGTTATTAGAAATAAACCTAAGTAAAATGCCTATTATACAAATTAAAAGTCATTAATACCTAAACTCGGATAAGAAATGTTTGAATATACTATTATAGATAAAAGTTTAGAAAATAAAATAATACTCATCACCGGTGCAGGTGCAGGTATAGGTAAAGAGGCAGCAATAACTTACGCGAAACTCGGTGCTACAGTTATTTTACTTGGAAAAACAGTAAGTAAACTTGAAGCAGTTTATGATGAAATAATCGCATTGGGCTTAGCTGAACCAGCAATTATTCCGTTAGATTTAAAAGGAGCAACTAAGCAAAACTATATTGATATGGCAGCGACAATTGCCAATCAATTCGGTCGATTAGACGGCGCATTACTGAATGCTTCTATATTGGGAGAGTTAACACCTTTTACTCAAATACATGAGCAGATATTTAACGATGTGATGAAAGTCAATGTCAATGCTCAATACCTATTAGCACAAGCATTAATTCCAACGTTAAAGCTAGCACCCACCGCCTCGTTAATATTTACTTCTTCAGGCGTTGGCAACCAAGGTCGCGCATACTGGGGTGCATACAGCATATCTAAATTTGCTACCGAAGGGATGATGCAAGTAATTGCCGATGAGTATGAGAATTCAACTTTACGCACCAATGCAATTAACCCTGGAGCGACAAATACGGGAATGCGCACTAGCGCTTACCCCGCAGAAGATAAAGACAAATTAGCAACAGCAAAGGATATTATGCCGCTTTATGTTTATTTGATGTCAGATGACAGTATTGCGGTGAATGGAAAAACCATAAAAGCACAATAAACTAATTAAATCACAACTATTGTCTAGGAAAGTATTCTGATGAATACTTTCCTTAAACTAATCAGTTACAAATTACCTTAACTCTCTTCTTAATATTTTACCCACATTAGTTTTAGGTAATTCATCCCTAAATTCTACTAGTTTAGGTACCTTGTAATTGGTTAAATTTTCACGACAGTGCTTAATTATTGTTGCTTCATCTAAACCTTTTTGCTTAGCCACAACAAATATTTTTACCATTTCACCGCTAGCTTCATTAGGTATTCCGATAGCCGCAGCTTCAGCAACTCCTTCATGCATCATTACTACTTCTTCAATTTCATTAGGGAAAACATTAAAACCAGAAACAATAATCATATCTTTCTTACGATCGACTATTTTAAAATAACCATGCTCATCCATATAAGCAATATCACCTGTTGCTAACCAGCCATCTTTTAAAATTTCAGCTGTTGCCTCATCACGATTATAATACCCCTTCATCACCTGAGGTCCTTTTACCCACATTTCGCCGGCTTCTCCTAAGGCAGCTTCACTACCATCATCTAACATAATTTTAATATCAGTTGATGGTGCCGGCAAACCTATGGTGCCATTATAATGTTCTTGGTTATAAGGACTTAGGGACACCATTGGCGCACATTCTGTTAAACCATAACCTTCTAACAGTCGAGAGCCTGTCACTTTTTCCCAACGTTCAGCCACAGGCCTTTGAACAGCCATACCGCCACCCAAAGACATTTTAAGAGTTGAAAAGTCGATATCTTTAAAGCCTGGTGTATTTAATAAACCATTAAACAATGTATTCACGCCAGTTATTGCAGAGAACGGATATTTACCTAACTCTTTAATAAACGCAGGCATATCTCGTGGATTAGTAATAAGTAGATTCGTGCCGCCTAAGGTGATAAAAGTTAAGCAATTCGCTGTCAATGCGAAGATATGATATAGCGGCAACGCAGTTACAACTAATTCTTTTCCTTCTTCAAGCAGCGGTTTTATTGCGGCTTTAGCTTGCTCTAAATTAGCAACCATATTGCGATGCGTTAACATAGCACCTTTTGATAAGCCAGTTGTTCCACCGGTATATTGCAGAAAAGCCAAATCATCACCGCAAAGCTCAACAGGAGTAAAGTCTAATTTTCTCCCTTTAGCTAAAGTAGTATTAAAAGGTACCGCATGAGGTAAGTTAAAAGCAGGCACCATTTTTTTAACATACTTTACAACCGCATTAACAACCTTACCTTTTACAAAACCAAGGCGATCACCTAAAGATGTCATAATGACATGTTTAACCGGCGTTTTATCTATAATATGTTCAAGTGTTTGTGCAAAATTTTCAATAATTAACATTGCTTTAGAATCAGAGTCTTTAAGCTGATGCTCTAATTCACGTGCTGTGTACAAAGGATTGACATTAACTACTGTTAAACCGGCCAGTAGAGCACCAAATAAAGCAATCGGGTACTGCAAAGTGTTAGGCACCATAATGGCAAATTTATCACCTTTAACCAGCCCAAGATCTCTTTGTAAATAAGCCGCAAAAGCAGTTGCTTGCTCTGCTAATTCAGCATACGTTATTTCTACTCCCATATTAATGAAAGCAGCCTTGTTACTATACTGACTAGTATACTTATTAAACATTGCCACTAATGAAGGATATTTATCTGGATTTATTTCAAACGGGACTCCAGGGGGGTAACTTTTTTCTAGCCAGATTCTTTCCACAATATCTTCCTCATATATTTTTTTAGCAACGACTTAATAGTGTAGCTTATTGTTTGTATATATCACTTCATCAATGGTGAAGCTTTAATTAGCAAACAGTTTTATCAAATTTCAACTGATACTACCAGTTAAATTTAAACACTTGTTTGAATTATTAACAAATTAAGACTAATTGACTATAAAACACTTAATTAATTCAGCAGTTTTCTCTGGATTCTCCATATGAACATGATGTCCACCAATAAGCTTTTCGCTCGAAAAATTGGTAAATAAAGCACCAAAATCTTTCATACCTGAACTCACCATATCTAAGCCATTACTTCCATAAATCAATTTCACTGGACATTGTATATCCCGAATAAGTTGCTGCGCCTGTTGAAGTGTTAATCGATAAGGAGAAGTATTACGTAAACGTGCATCACTTCTCCAACGGTAACCTTGTGCTTCTTTAATTATACCACGTTCAACAATTAGTTTGGCGTGTTCGTATTTCAGATCAGACACATTAGCACGTGCATGAACAGCTGATTCCATGCTCTCATGATATTTTTTCTTAACACCCGACTTTCTTATCTTTAATGAGCTATCTCTTAGTCTACTTAGCATACCTTTACGTAACTGTTTAGTGGTTTCATCAGCTGCTGAGCTGATGAAACCAATAGAGTCTATTAATGTCAATGATTTAACTTTTTCAGGAAAAGCGGCAGCAAATGCACTGGCTATCATCCCCCCCATTGAGTGGGCGACAATATCGATTTGTTGCCAAGAATTAGTTTCAAATAGCTGTAATAAGTCATAAGTCCAGTCGATAAAGTGATAGTGAGCATCAGCGCTTTTATGGCTTGAGTTGCCATGGCCAGCCCAATCTATAGCAACTATATGTTTATCTGGTAGCTTTTTTTGAAGATAAGGCATGAGCGGCAAAAAACTAGCAGCGTTATCAAGCCAGCCATGCAAACAAAGCACGATATTATTTTCATTATCTTTCTCTCCACACGCTAACCCTTGTATAGTCATAGTTTCAAGTGAATAGCTAACTTCTTTAATAGCGTTAACTGCAAGCATAGAGTCCCCTTATTTATTTGCTGTTTTATATAAGGAATATAAAGCAAGCAATGCGATTGAAAACCAAATGAATACCCAAATCAATTCAGGAATATAGGTAATGGACGCTAAGGCAGCACCATCTCCTAAATGTCGACCATCAAGCAAGTATGATGGACTAGATAGGCTATTCAATAAAATTAAAAGCCCTATTAGTTGCATTAAGCGCTGAAGATAATAAGTTTTATGTAACTTAATAGTAAGTAAAAATAAACAGGCTAGCACGCCTAAAATAAACCAAGTTAATAAATCTCGTCCCCAAAAAACAATAGAGCTAAGCAATAATAAAAATAATGAAATAGAAAAAATTTGCGCTATTTTTTTATGGGCACTAGCTAATTTATAAATTCCCCACCCCCAAAGCGTTGCGCCTGCATAGCCAGCAAAACTAATAACAAAACTAATCCCCCCTTGCGTAGTACATAACCCAGCACCATTAGTAAATAATTGTATGCGGAGAACTTCCCCCCCTGTTAGCATTGCAGCTATACCATGACTAACTTCATGAAAGTAACTCTCTAACCAGTTAAATGGGATGGAAACCAAGGGTAATTGCTTGATAACAATAGCAACAAATAAAAGAATGAAAAAATGGTATTTAGTCCACAAGCTTGATGAACTAAGCTTGTTATTAGATGAACGAGAAGACATCGGTGCTCGACTTATAAAAATAAAATAGAAGATATACTAACGTATTTGCCTGCCACTAAAATAAAGCAAATTAAATAAAATTGTTAAGCAAATAAGTCAACGCCAAAAATTTTTTGTACCGATTCACGTTGAGCCAAATTATTTACCGATTGATAACTTGCTACAGCCGTTTCATTGTTTGATGAGACTTGATTAGCAAAAGAATGCTTATCATCATTTTTTTGTGTCAGTGATGGTTGTAAGGTTTGGTTCTCTTTAAATAAGGCAATAGCCTGCTCATCAATAACAAAATTAGGTGTCGCTTGTTTATTTGATGATGTTTCCTGCTCTACTTTACTCGGGTCAGCAGAATCCCTCGACTCATTAATCGATGTATTCTGCTTATGACTAATATTAGCAGTAGATAGTTTCCCATACGCAGAGGTAGAGCCTACAGAATTAGGTATATTCATAAATATAATCTAACAAAATATTTATTCATAGGCAATTTATTCAACCATACTTATTGATAAGTATTTATAATCAAAAGCTTATCAATATTTACTTTCCTGGTAATTTTTTCCAAGAAACCGTGTCGCGAACATAAACAGGTTGAGCATCTTCGGCCTTAACACCTTCACCTTGTTCGAGTATAGCTTTACCTATAACAAGCATTGCTTCCGCACTAGGAAACAAGACATCAGGTGTACCTTGATTACTTTTTAATGCGGTTAACTCTTCTTTATAAGCATCCCAACCAGTACCAACACCATAAATAGGTTCAGTAACTATACCCGCTAAACGCGTATTCACTGCCTCGGGTGCACTTACCGCTTCACATTGTTTGTCGGCAAGCACTTGCTCTTGCATTATATTATTTTCATCAAGTACAAAGTAAGCGTTATAAACTTCTCCCATGCGTGCATCAATAGTCGAAATCACTTTAGTTTGTTGATGCTTTATAAAAGCTAATTGCGCCATGGCTTGTAAACTTGACACGCCAATAACAGGTAGGTCAGCAGAGAAAGCCAACCCTTGAGCAACTCCAACGCCAATTCGTACACCAGTAAAGCTACCAGGACCACGCCCAAAAACTAAGCCATCACATTGTGATATTGTGATCCCTGCTTCTTTTAATAATTTATCGACCATAGGTAATAATTGTAAACTATGGGATTGTGGACATAACTCATAACAGCTATAAAGCTTACCTTCTACTTGTAAAGCAACTGAGCAAGCTTCCGTTGAAGCATCAATGGCTAAATAATTCACTATTCTCTTACCTTTTAAATTTCTAATTAATACCTTCAAGAAAGGCTATTGCTTTAGTTAAATCTCTGCTTCGTCTCATTTCAGGAAGACTCTTCAAAAAAGTTTGCCCATAAGGACGATTAACTAAACGGTTATCACAGATCACCATAATACCACGATCACTAACATCACGAATAAGTCGACCAACTCCCTGCTTTAAAGCAATAACAGCTTGAGGTAACTGTATCTGTGCAAAGGCATCCCCTCCTTGACGTCTAACATCTTCACAACGCGCTTGTAGTAAAGGATCATCAGGTGAAGCAAAGGGTAACTTATCAATAATAACACAGGTGAGTTTATCACCTCTTACATCAATACCTTCCCAAAAACTAGCTGTAGCAAGTAATACTGCGTTATCTTTTTCTACAAATTGTTCTAATAAAATTCTTTTTGCCATTTGCCCTTGAACTAGCAAAGGGTTATCAATATCAACAGCTAAGATTTCCGCAACTTGGTTCATAACACGATAGCTAGTAAACAACATAAAACAAGCACCTTTACTCGCGATAATGAGCGGTTTAGCTAATTCTGCTAAATGTTGAGCACGGTTTCTATCATTTGCTTCAGGTAAGTAGCGCGGAACGATTAATTGCGATTGCTGCTGATAATTAAACGGACTTTCCAATAATAGTTGACTGGCACCTTGTAAACCTAAATGATTAGCAAAGTGTTCAAAATTATTATCTACAGCTAGTGTTGCCGACGTAAATATCCAACCAGCTCCAGAATCTTTAACATAAGCGTTAAATTTATCCGCAACACTTAGCGGCGTTAAATGAAGTACAACATGTCGCGGAGTTGTTTCGTACCAAAAGCTCATGCCATTAATATCAACATTAGCCATAACATCATATTGCGATAACAAATTAACGGCACGGTCAAAGCAGTTATCAATAGCTTCATTGCGAGATACACACAATTTTATTACTTGATATAAGAAGTCCAAATCAACTTTTAACCGCTCAAATTTTTGTATAAAAGATTGTAACTGATATTTTTCTCGCCAATTTCCCCGTTCAGGATCGTAATTAAATAGCAACCTAAATTCTTGACAAGTTTTTTCTAATTTATCTGCGGCTAATCCTAGTTGCTTCATATCAGTTAATTTACTACGATAAATTTGTGATACATCCGTGCATAAATCAACAAGTTGACGGGTAGAAAATGCTTCGCCAAAGTAATCACTAGCGATATCACCTATTTGATGAGCTTCATCAAAAATGACCACTTGTGCTTTAGGGATTAACTCACCAAAACCAGTGTCTTTAAGTGCCATATCAGCAAAGAATAAATGATGATTAACCACGATTAAATCGGCATCAATAGCCCTTTGTCTCGCTCGAACTAAGTAACATTGTTCATAATCAGGGCAGTCTTTCGCTAAACAATTATCTAACGTACTAGTAATAAAAGGAAATACCGCCGAATCTTCGGTGACATTAATCAATTCACCAATATCACCTGTTTGTGTGCCATTAGCCCATGCTTTTACCTTAACCAAATCATTTAACGTATTAGCATCTAATTGGCCTCGTGTTTCTTGATATTGCGCTAAACGATAACGGCATAAATAGTTAGATCGCCCCTTTAATAAAGCAACCTGAACATTACTCGCCAACGCTTTTTTAACCAGAGGAATATCTTTATGAAATAATTGCTCTTGCAGGTTTTTCGTGCCCGTTGATACAATAATTTTAGTATTAAGTTCATCACCACTTGAAGAAGAATTAACACTTAGAAAGGCAGGGATTAAATAAGCAAAGGTTTTACCTGTACCTGTGCCGGCCTCAACAATCAATGATGATTGTTTTTTGATCGCTATAGCCACTTCCAATGCCATGTCAGTTTGAGCTTGACGAGGTAAAAAACCGTCAATAGCCTTCGCTAATGCACCATTAGAAGAAAATGCTTGGGCAACTGGAGTCATGATGAAATAGCATGAATAGAAATGAATAGAATCATGAATTATACGGAATTATTGCAAAACTTAAAGATAATAACTTTAACAACTGTCAAAACAGAAATAAAAAACAAATAATAATGTTTATGTATTCAAGACCAGCTATATAGTATTTAGCTATTGCATTGACCACAATCTTTTTATCTTCATATGATGTTATATCCCAAGAGGAAAAAATTAACAACGGATAAACTTATTGTTATCACTGGCACACGCTCACCTAAATTACTTTTAAATATAAAGATCTAAATGTTTATTACCATCTTCCGACTCAGTAATAATACTAGTATCACTCTCTACTTTTTTATTCTCAGTTAACTTATGCTTATTATTTTGTTTTTCGTCATCTAGCTTTGTATTTTTAACATGACTATCGTTACTGCTTTCATGCGCTCTTTCAGCTGAAGATTCACTCTCTTGTTGTGGATCTTTTTCTTTGTCACTATTGTCGTCAACATGTTTTTCATCAAAATATGTATCATGATTTTCAATGTGATCTAAATCTTCAGTTAATTTACTTGTGTCAGCAGTTTTTGATGGCCCCTTAACCTTATTATTTGTCGGTTTAATAGGAACTTGCACTACACGTGTTAACGCTGTGGTAAAAATATCCATAACCATCCCGTATCGTACCGTTGTTTCTTCAATAGAATTATAATAACAATCGTGATAACTCTTTATCGTCAAGTTAAACAAAAACTTTAGCTAAGACAACGATTATCGGCCCTAAGACGCGTTAATTATAACTAAAAGAGAGGTTTTATGATAATGGTTATTGGATATGAGTAATCTAGAATAACATAGAGAGGATAGTAAAAAACGAGTAATTACTACCCTCTCAATTATTAAGCTAATTACATTGAGTAACGTATACCAAACATTACTCGACGCTCTAATTGCTCTAAACTAATAGGCAGTAAAAGGTTATTAGATTGCATTTTTGTAACCGTTTCTTCCGTTATGTTTAATACATCAAACTGAATCGAAAAATTTTCAGAAAGGTTGTAGTTTGCAGATAAATCTAACTGACCATAAGCATCTTGATATTTAGCTTCTGGAAAGTAATCTACATATTCACTTCGCCACGCATAAGACAATCTTGCATCAAAAGTTGAATTATCATAGTAAACAATGGCGTTATAACTATTTTTAGATAATCCAGGCAAGGTTGTACTACGAATATCAGTTTCATCAGCAAATGAAGCGGCACTGTCGGTATAAGTAAAGTTCACTATAGTACCGAAATTACTCAAACTTTCTGAGATGAAAGTAAAAGGACTTTGAAAACTGACTTCTATACCTTGTACTGATGCATCAGTACCATTTTGTGGCTGAGTAAAATCAATAGGACCAGTAATTAATTCATTTGATATTTGATGACGATAAGTTGTCACTTCAGTAGAAACAGAGTTCTCAACTAACGAATCAATCTTTTTATAAAAAAATGCGGCGGCTAAAAGTGATTCTGGAGCAAAATACCACTCTGCACCAAAATCAATATTGTTAGATGTATAAGGTAATAAGTTTACATTACCTTTGTTACCTTCTAAGCGAGATGCATCAATCGTTGTTGATGGAGACAAACTTGCTAATGGCGGGCGAGTCATTGTTCTTGAATAAGCAGTACGAAGAAGTACATCTTCACCTAATTCATAGCTTAAATTAAAGCTAGGTAGAAACTCAGTATAGTCACTTTTATAAGTAACCGGCTCTATTATACCATTTTGAAACAGTGACCCAGTAGACTCTATTTCTGTACTAATATATCGTAATCCAATATTAAAATTAGCATTATCAGTGACAAAATTAGCTTGAATGTAAGCAGCCAAAGTTTGCTCAGTTATCCCATAAGTTCCTGTAGCACTTGCTTCGGCTTGGTAACTATTATTTTCTACGTCATCACCGTGCTTTCCTTGCATATAGGTTGCCTGCATTAAATTGTGATCAACATATAATAATGAACTTGGGCCATTTATGCTATCAACGCTGTAATCTCGATTACTACCTAAAACACTGGCTAACGTCATACCAGCACCCGAAAGTAGATCATCCTGCCCTTGCGCTGGACCATCACCCCAAAAGTCATTCCAGGCACTTTGATTATTTGCATAATGCTCTGGATTCATATGTTGAACTGCACTCTCCCCCATCTGCCAAAAATCATAATCACGAGTTTTTTCTCTATCGCTCGCTGAAAAACCATAATCAATGCTCACTAAATTCTCTAAATCCAATACTTGTTCAAAATCAACTTTTGCAACTAATTCTTCATCTTCATTTTTACGATCTTTACTGAAGGCGACATTGAATAAAAAGTTTTCAGCATTGTTTTGATCTGCATAATATTCAGCAGAACTACCCACTGGGTAAAACTCATAACCGGCGCCAGCTCTTTGTATTTGTGTGGCTATTCGATTATAAAAAGAATAAAGATAGGTTTCTTCATCACCTGTACGTTTGGTATAACCAATTAAGGGTTTAATTGTTAATGAGTCACTCACATTCCAATCAGCGCTTAGTACATGAGAAGCAAAGGTTTCTTCACGATCAATATTCTGTGTTCCTACTCGATTTCTTGCACGAGGAAAAGCGGCATTGATAATATACTCATTACCCGCAATATTCTGAAGTTCAGCGGTTTCAGGCTCTCCCCCAATATCCCATTCTAAGGTAACATCTATGCGGTTGTATTCTCGCAAGGTATCAGAGGAAACATAAATGTTATCAAAAGTGAATTGTAGGTTTTCAGATGCATTATATTGAAGTGTTAAAGTGGTCCCTAACGATTCACGGTTAATATCATTACGTAAATATCGAGGATCATCAGGGATAAAAGCATGGCCATAATTTGGCGCCTCATGCACATCTCCCCCTGTTGCGCGGTAAGTAATATTTGGATCTAAAGTCGCATATTTCCATGTACCACTCTCATTTACTACCGTATCAACCTCAGAATATGCAACAGATGCAGCTATCCCAAAAACATCATCAAAATTATTGCTAAAAAACATCGATGCTCTAGGCGTTGTTTCTTCAGATAAACTACCATAACTCCCCTGAACGGAGGTGCTAAATTTAGGATCATTGGCGTCATAAGTAAACGGTTTTGGTGTTTCCAGATTAACAACACCAGCCAATCCGCCTTCTGTTTGTTTGGCTGAGGCTGTTTTATGTATTGTAACTTGATTAAATAATTCTGAGGCGAGTAAACTAAAATCAAATTCTCGACCGCCTTCAGCATCCAGTTGTCCGCTAAAGCCAGATGAAGTAGAAGAGACCCCATTAATTTGTACCATGGTAAACTCTGGGCCTAAACCACGTAAATTGATGGTTGAGCCTACACCAAATTCACGTTCAATAGTGACACCTGGTATCCGTTGCAGTGATTCAGAAATATTATTATCTGGAAATTTACCCAAATCTTCAGCACTGATTGTATCAACAATACCGGTATTAAGCCGTTTATCGCCAAGTGAACGATTTAAGCTTCCTCTTACACCTTTTACTTCAATTCTCTCGATATCAGCCGCTTTTGTAACTTTTTTTATGTTGTTATCAATTGCTTTATTCTCGACTTCTTCTGCTGTTGATGTTGCAGAAAACAACATAGTAAATATAGTCGCTAGCATTGTTTTTTGAGTATTCATTTGTTCATTCCCAAAGCTTTTGTTGTAATTGATATTCGGGGACAGTGGCTTTATCAAAAAAGCTTTCTTATCTGAAAGTTCACCTTCAAGGTCACTATTTTGCAACAAGACACTCAGTGCTTCTTGAACAGAATATTGACCTTGAACTAAACTACCCGTTTTATTTTTAACAAGGTCATAAGGGAATAGAAATGATATCTTGGCGACATCTGATAAATCATTAAGGGATTGGCTTAATGGTTGAATTGGAATATTAAATTCATATTTATCATTTATTATATTATTTTCTTTTGCTTCTACATAAATAGTATAAAAGGCAAAAGTTAATAAATTAATAACTATTAACACCTTACTAACTTGTCGTTTAATAAGACGCATCAAAAATAGAAATCTACTATTCACTAAGATCATTTATTTTTCTTTTACTCGTAATTGGACATGTTTATCATTCAGTTTATTAACACTAATACCAAACCCAGACTCTAAAACATAAAATAAAGTATCAGTTTCACCTATTTGAAATTGTCCACCAATTCGCATGGACTTTAATTTAGGATCAAGTACATCAATTTGCACCTGTGTATGCCGAGTTATCTCTTTAATAACTTCTTCCAAAGATTCGCCAGCAAAAACTAACTTGCCTTTTTTCCACGAAAGAAAACGACTCACTTCACTCGTATCCAATTCATCAATATCACTAACAATATTACTCTGGGTTGGAATACTAATACGCTGACCCGCAGATAAGTTACCTAGTATTTTTTTTACTTTTACAGGTTGAGCCACGGTCTGTAGTAGAGGAGTAGTTGAGTTATTGCTACTTTTTGGCTTTTCAAAGTTCCCTTCTATTTTCAATGCCTGATAATCATCCGGAATAACAACTAATGTATTATCAACTATCGCTAACTCTACTGTTCCCTCACTCACTAAGACTTCTATAGCACCCATCACTTTATGAACAGTAAATGCTGTGCCTGTAGCTCGAACTAATCGGTTATCAGCATATACTTCAAAAGGCCTCGTTTTATCTTTAGCTACTTCAAAATGTGCCTCACCTTCAAGTAAGTTAATACGTCGATATTCATCTGTATAATTTACCTGAACTCTAGTACTACTATTTAACCAGATAATAGAACCATCAGGCATAACCCTGCTCAAGTTTTCACCAACCCCTGTATCAAAAATTAAGCCTTCACCTTTCATTGTTGATGCATTATGAGTCAATAAAAACCAAGTAAATAAGCAAATCAACAATGGGCTAACAAAGGCAACTCTAAACAATTGATTTCTTTTTTTTATGCAAGTTGATAGAAAAACGTATATGACTAGTAAAGGATAAAGTAAGCCTCTCAACATTATTAAAAACAATGAAGGTTTATGTATTTCTTGAGGTAACATAACCGACGACAATAAATCCATTTCCCCCCAGCTATTTACCATACTTTCTAAACATTCACGATGTACGCTACTTGTTCGTATCCAAGCATTAAGCTCCTCTATTTGCGCTTTCGAGAGTTCAGGTGTATCTTCGAGTAACAGAACCCATTGTGCCGCTTCTTGATTAATAATAACTTTATTGGTAAATCCTTTAACATTAGTACTCATAATTTTCTCCCTGTTTTAGCAGGAACTTTAGACCTTTCCATTGTTGAATCTTCGTTGTGTTCATTATTATACTTCGTTACAGCCTCATTGTAGGCACACATTCCTTTAGTGATATAATTACTTACTGTAATAGTAGAAATATTCATACGTTTGGCAATGTCTTTTGTAGAAAGACCATAAACTTTCCTCATCACGACAGCTTGTCGACATTTATTCGGTAAACTTGCTATAGCTTCACACATTACTCCCAATTTTTCTTGTGCAATTACATTACTTTCCAAACTTTCTAAATCCAAATTAACATCAACTAAATCAATATCTTCAACGTATTCATTTAATTGTGTAGATGCTTTTCTAAAATCCGAAACGATTAAGTTTTTAGCGACACGAAACATAAATGATTTAGGCTTTAAGACTTCATTTTTTAATGAAGACTTATATGTACGTAGGAATGTCTCCTGGCAGACATCATCAACATCTTGTGAATTAACGACATAGCTAGAAATAAAATATTTCAATGATGATTTATAACGTTTAAAAGCACTCAGCACGCCTTCCTCTGATTTATTCAGACCTTTATTACTATTATTTTTTGAATTCAAAATACTTCCAAATTTATCATAATACAGATGAACACTAGTTAAGAGGTGATCCTCCTATATGTAAGATGTAAAAATACAATAAAATGATCCCCAGTAATATGACGTATTACTTAATAAAATCTACTATAACTATTTAAAAAAAATTAAACCTCGTGATAAAATAAACTACAGCTATTCGTATCGATAAGATTAAGAGAATACACCATAGAACAAATAACAATAAAAAATAGTCATTTATTCCTTGAAGCTGAATTCGTTTATCAGTATTCTAGTTACACAGCTAAATCAGACACTCATTAACCTTAAGTTAAAAAATTATGACGACTAACCTGAACAACCGACATCACCATCATATGGAACTGCCCGTTCAGGTATTTTATTATTTATTTTAAATAAAAAAAGACCGCGATGGGCAATGGCTTTTTCGCGGATTAAAACTTAAGTATTATATTTATGAACCCCCGAAGAGCCTTAAATCTTTCGGGGGTTTTTCGCATTTTATGCCCCTGAAAATTGTATATACAAATTTTTAGCATTAAAAACTTATAATTAGGAATCGAACAAATGACATCATCAGAGCCACGTTTACGTATAGCAATGCAAAAATCAGGACGACTTAGTGACGATACTCAAGCACTATTAAAGCGTTGTGGATTAAAACTTAATGTTACTGACCGCCGTTTATTGGCACATGTTAGTAATATGCCTATCGACATTATGCGCGTACGTAGTAGTGATATTCCAGGTCTAGTAATGGATGGCGTATGTGACTTAGGTATTGTTGGTGATAATACGCTTGAAGAAGAAGAATTATCACGTGCACTTATTGGTAGCAAAAACAATTATATTAAAACCACAGCATTAAACTTTGGTGGCTGTCGCTTTTCAATCGCCATGCCTGAAGAATTCGAATATACAGGGTTACAATGTTTAAACGGTTTACGTTTTGCAACCACTTACCCGCAATTATTAAGACGCTTTGCTAAAGAAAATGACATTAATGTTGAATTTTGTTTATTAAAGGGCTCTGTTGAAGTAGCACCAAGAGTTGGTTTAGCCGACGGTATATGTGATTTAGTATCAACCGGTGCCACTCTTGAAGCAAATGGTTTAAAAGAAGTTGCTGAAGTATTTCGCTCTAAAGCTTCATTAATTCAACGTTCAGAATCTTTAGGTGATGAAAAACAAGCTATCCTAGATACACTACTTCCGCGTATTCAAGGCGTGATGAAAGCAAAAGAAAGTAAATACATTATGTTACACGCACCTAAAGATAAAATTAGTGAAGTAAGTGCATTAATGCCAGGTAAAGAAACACCAACTATTTTACCTTTAGCAGGACGTGATGACATAGTAGCCGTACATGTTGTGGCAACTGAAACTTTCTTCTGGGAAACTATGGAACAACTAAAAGCGCTAGGTTGTAACTCCATACTTGTTATGCCAATTGAAAAAATGATGGGCTAAATTCATTAAGTTATTGATTGGTTTGTTCAAGCTCGACATAAAAGTACTTACTTGGCTAGCGTCAACCTAGTACTTTCCGTTTCCTCTTGTACCAGCTATTTTCGCGTTAAAATAATTTATATAACCTATATATAGACATAGAGAATATTATGAATACCCAAATAATCGACTGGCAAACAATATCACCTCAGCAAAGAAAAGACGCGCTTGCTCGTCCTGCTATTGCTGATAATGCGCTTTTATCGACTCAAGTTGCTAACATCTTATCTAGAGTACAAAACCAAGGTGATAAGGCGCTATTTTCTTTAACCGAGCAATTTGATGGCATTGCCTTATCAACGTTATCAGTAACAGCTGAGCAAGTAGCACAAGCTAAGTTAGCATTAACTGACAAACGCCTTAAAGCCATTAACACCGCATACGAACAAATAAAAAGTTTTCACAGTGCGCAAACGCCAAAAGATATTTTTGTAGAAACTTGCCCAGGTGTTCGTTGTACACTAAAAACCGAATCAATTGAAAGTGTTGGTTTGTATATTCCCGCTGGCAGTGCTCCGCTTCCATCAACTGTTTTAATGCTTGGTGTACCTGCTCAACTAGCAGGCTGCAAACGTACAGTGTTAGTTTGTCCTCCAGATAAAAATGGCAAATTAGCGAATGAAATATTAGTGGCCGCTTCACTTTGTGAAATCACTGAAATTTACACTGTAGGTGGTGCGCAAGCTATTGCTGCTTTAGCCTATGGCACAGAAAGCATTCCAGCCGTTAATAAAGTATTCGGGCCTGGAAATCGTTATGTTACCGAAGCGAAAAAACAGCTCTCTCAACAAGTCGCTGGCTTTGCTATTGATATGCCCGCGGGCCCTTCTGAAGTATTAGTTATTGGTGATGCGCAAGCTAACCCTGCTTTTATTGCTGCTGATTTACTATCTCAAGCTGAACATGGTGCCGATAGCCAAGTTATATTTTTAACCGATAGTGAACAACTGCTCAGTAAAGTTTCAGATGAACTTGATAAACAAGTACAATTATTATCAAGAAAAGATATCGCGCTACAAGCTTTAAAGCAATCAAGATTAATTTTAACTAAAGATTTATCGCAGGCAGTTGAAGTATCAAACCTTTATGGTCCTGAACATTTAATTGTACAAACAGAAGATCCTCAACCTTTATTAACAAATTTACGTAATGCCGGCTCGATTTTTGTGGGTGCTTATACGCCAGAATCTGCAGGTGATTATGCCAGTGGAACCAACCATGTTCTACCAACCTATGGTTATTCAAAAGTTATTTCAAGTTTATCATTAGCTGATTTTTCTCGCCGCTACACGGTACAAGAAATTAGTAAAACAGGTTTACAAAATCTTGCAGAGTGTATTATCGAACTAACCGATGCAGAAGGGTTAGACGCTCACCAAAGAGCCGTCACTATTCGCTTAGAAGAAGGTGAATAACATGACAATAGCGAACAAGTTAGCACGGGCAGAGCTCGTTGATATGGTGCCTTATCAGTCTGCTCGCCGGCTTTTTGCCAGTGGTGATTTATCGAATAACACAAATGCTAGCGCGAACAAGAAAATATGGCTTAATGCCAACGAAGCTCCAGGAAATGGCGAATATCAAGTCACAAGTGAAAATATTAATCGTTACCCTGACTTTCAGCCCGATAACCTATTAAATGCTTATAGCAATTATTGTGGCCTTGAGCGTTCACAAATACTAGCTACACGTGGTGCAGATGAAGGTATCGAGCTTATCATTCGCAGTTTTTGTCGTGCTTATCAAGACAGCATATTAATTTGCCCTCCTTCTTATGGCATGTATGCAATTAGCGCTGAAAATCATGGTGCAGGCATAGTTAAAGTACCACTAAAAAACAACATTCTTGATCTTGAAAGTATGAAGTCGCAAGTAGGTAAAGTTAAAGTTGTCTTTTTATGTTCTCCTGGAAACCCGACCGGCAATTTATTACCCAAAGAACAAATAGTTCAAGCGATTGAATTATTTAAAGATACTGCAATAGTTGTACTAGATGAAGCCTATATCGAATTTTCTCCAGAACAAACAAGTACTACGCTACTTGCGCAATACGAGAATGTTATTGTACTAAGAACCTTATCAAAAGCGTTTGCTCTAGCTGGCCTTCGATGTGGTTTTACTTTAGCAAGTAACGATATTATTACCCTACTTAGTAAAGTTATTGCTCCCTACCCTGTATCTGCACCGGTAGCTGAAATTGCCAGTTTAGCGCTTAGTACTGATTTAACAAAAATGACTCAGCGTGTACAGGACTGCAATACACTTAAGGCAGAGCTTACCATTTGGCTTAACGAACAATCTTGGTGTAGTGAAGTATTTGCAAGTGATGCTAACTTTGTTTTATTTCGTTGTACTACGCAACAAGAAAAAACACAAATTTTTGACTTATTAGTCAGTAAAAATATTCTCATCCGCGATCAGTCTAAACAACTACAATTAGATAATTGTTTACGTATCAGTATTGGTAGCGAACAAGAAATAACTCAACTTAAAGAAGTATTATCATGAGTAACAAACAAGAGAAAATATTATTTATCGATCGTGATGGCACCTTAGTTGAAGAGCCAATAATTGATAAACAACTAGATACCCTAGAAAAATTAGTTTTTGAACCAAACGTAATCCCTGAACTGTTAAAACTGCAAGCGAAAGGTTTCAAACTTGTGATGGTGTCCAACCAAGATGGTTTAGGTACAGATAGTTTCCCACAAGCTGATTTTGATTTACCTCATAATAAAATGATGGCAATTTTTTCGTCACAAGGTGTCGAGTTTCAAGATACTTTATTATGCCCCCATTTTGAAGAAGATAACTGTAACTGCCGTAAACCAAAACTTGGATTAGTAAGTGATTACTTACAGCAAGGTCGTGTAGACTTTACTAACTCTTATGTTATTGGTGACCGAGAAACTGATATGGGCTTAGCGGCTAATATGGGAATTGTCGGCATAAAGTATAACCGTGATAGCCTTACTTGGTCACAAATAAGTGAAAAAATCTTATCATCACTAGAACAACCTCGTACGGCAACAGTTACCAGAACAACCAAAGAAACAGATATTACTATTAGCGTCAATTTAGATAAAAAAGGCGGTAGCAAAATTGATACCGGTTTGGGTTTCTTTGATCATATGCTAGATCAAATCTGTACCCATGGTGGTTTTAATTTGCAATGTAGTGTAAAGGGGGATTATCACATAGATGACCATCATAGTGTCGAAGATACTGCACTTGCCTTAGGTCAGGCATTAAAAGAAGCATTAGGTAATAAACGTGGTATTGCTCGCTTTGGTTTTGTCTTACCAATGGATGAATGTCGTGCTGAATGTTCAATCGATTTATCTGGTCGCCCTTGGCTTGAATTTGACGCGAAATTTACAGCAGACAATGTTGGCACTATGTCAACGCAGATGGTTTCGCATTTTTTCCGCTCACTAGCTGACTCCATGCTAATTACTTTGCATTTATCAACCACTAAAGGAAATTGTCATCACCAAGTTGAAAGCTTATTTAAAGTGTTCGGTCGTGCATTAGGTCAAGCAATTAAAGTTGAAGGTGATGAATTACCAAGTTCAAAAGGAACATTATAATGACCAGCTTTACCTCTAACAAAGGGAACTCTGATAAAAGAAACAATGTCATTGTTGATACTGGTTGCGCTAACTTATCATCGGTGAAATTTGCTATTGAACGTCTTGGTTTTACCGCGACGATCACTGATGATATAGCGCAAATTAAAGCCGCAGACAAAGTGATTTTCCCAGGTGTTGGTAGTGCTAAACATGCAATGGCTAACATTATTGAAAAAAACTTAGTTGCCACTTTGCAAAGTCTCACTCAACCAGTACTGGGTTTTTGTTTAGGTATGCAATTAATGACAGAATCCTCCCCTGAAGGTGAAAAAGACGATCTTGTGGATTGCTTAGGTATAATCCCAACCCAAGTGACTCCACTTAATGCTAAAGGTAACCGTTTACCACATATGGGCTGGAATACATTAACGAAAGTAGCAGAACACCCTGTATTAAAAGGTATTAATATTGGAGATTACTTTTATTTTGTTCATAGTTTTGCCGCGCCTGTTAGTGAATATACGCTAGCAAGTTGTGAATATGGTACTGAGTTTTCGGCCATTATTGCAAAAGATAACTTTATTGGTTGTCAATTTCATCCTGAGCGATCTAGTGAATTAGGTAGTAAAATTATTAAAAACTTTTTAGAGTTCGACTCTACTCAAATAGAACCGGAGTTAAGTACATCATGATGATTCCCGCGATAGACTTAATCGGAGGCGAAGTAGTTCGCTTATATCAAGGCGACTATAGCCAAAAAACCAATTACAAAACCACAGTACAAGAACGTCAACAAACTTACGCTGCATCAGGGGCTACCGTCATGCACTTTGTTGACTTAGATGGTGCAAAAGATAGTAGCAAACGTCAATTATCAACGTTGAAAACCGTAGTAAACCATGAAACCATGATAACGCAAGTTGGTGGGGGCATACGCTGTGAAGATGATGTAGAACAGTTACTTGACTTAGGCGCAACTCGTGTTGTTATTGGTTCTCTTGCTATCAAACAACCCCAGTTAGTCATTGAATGGGTAAAAAAATATGGCGGTGAAAAAATTGTTTTAGCACTCGACATAAAAATTGATGAACAAGGGAATAAAACCTTACCTACTCATGGTTGGATTGAAGACAGCGGGGTTAATTTAGAAGACTTGCTTGATGAATATATTGAAGCTGGTATCAAACATATTTTATGCACAGATATTTCAAAAGACGGTACGCTTTCAGGCTCTAATGTTGATCTTTATATTGAGTTATGTGCTAAGTACCCGGCTATACAATGGCAAGCTTCAGGCGGTATTGGTAGTTTAGACGATATCAAAGCCCTCATAGGAACAGGCGTTAGTGGCGTTATATTAGGTCGCTCCCTTTTAGAAGGTAAATTTACACTTGAGGAGGCTATCGCATGTTGGCCAAACGCATAATTCCCTGTCTAGATGTTCGCGATGGTAAAGTCGTTAAAGGTGTACAATTTAGAAACCATGAAATTATTGGTGACATTGTCCCTTTAGCTCAAAAGTATGCAGAAGCAGGTGCTGATGAACTGGTTTTTTATGATATTACCGCTAGCTCTGATGGTCGTGTTGTGGATAAAAGCTGGGTTAGTCGCATTGCACAAGTCATTGATATTCCGTTTTGCGTTGCTGGCGGTATTAAAAGTGAAAATGATGCAAAAGAAATACTAATGATGGGCGCTGATAAAATTAGTATCAACTCTCCAGCACTTCGAGATCCAACGTTAATTTCACGCCTTGCTGATCATTTTGGTCAACAATGTGTCGTCGTTGGTATTGATAGCTTTTATGATAAAGAAACAAATCAATATCAAGTTTACCAATTTACTGGTGATGAAAATCGCACTCAAAAAACAAACTGGACAACGTTTGAATGGATACAAAAAGTCGTGAGTTTAGGTGCTGGTGAGATTGTTCTTAATTGCATGAACCAAGATGGTGTACGCCAAGGTTATGATATTGAGCAACTAAAACAAGCACGTGCTGCTTGTAGCGTACCATTAATTGCATCAGGTGGCGCAGGCACAATGCAACACTTTGCTGACGCCTATCAGCAAGCAGATGTTGATGGCGCACTAGCAGCGTCGGTTTTCCATAAAGGCGTAATCCCAATACACGAATTAAAAGTATATTTAAAATCACAAAACATTGAGGTAAGACCATGTTAATTAACCAAGAAAATGTGAAAGATCTAGCATGGCAGAAAATGGATGGTCTTATTCCAGCCATTATCCAACACGCAGCTACAGGCGCAATATTAATGCAAGGTTATATGAACCAAGCATCGTTAACTGCTACGTTAGATACCGGTAAAGCGACATTTCTTAGTCGCTCAAAGCAAGCACTTTGGGTAAAAGGTGAAACATCGGGTAATTTTCTAAATGTTGAACAAGTACTTACCGATTGTGATCAAGATAGTTTATTAATTGCTTGCACCCCTATTGGACCAAGCTGCCACTTAGGCACAGAATCTTGCTTTCCTGAACAAAAATTAACAACACAAAACTTTTTGAGTCAGTTAGAACAAGTAATTGCCAGCCGTAAAGGTGATGATCCTAAAGAAAGTTACACAGCACACTTATTTTCTCGTGGCACAACAAAAATGGCACAAAAAGTAGGAGAAGAAGGTGTTGAGGTTGCACTTGCGGCCGTCGCGGAAACGAAAGAAGATTTATTAGGTGAGTGTGCTGATTTGTTTTATCACACACTAGTGTTACTTGCTGATCAAAAAATCAATTTAAGTGAAGTAATGGCGGTATTACAACAACGTCATAATAAGTAATAGTAGCTTACCACTTAGTAAAATAACTAAAATATTAAGCACCTCTATTATATAAATATAGGTGCTTAAGTCATTTTTAAGCTGAGATCAGGTTACTTACTTGTTAACGCACTAAAAGCCACCCTAACTCGATCAAGGTCAGCTTGTGTGTCAACACCATGCACAGGTGCCTCAGATACAATACCTACACTAATATTAATACCATTATATAACGCACGTAATTGTTCAAGCTTTTCAAGTTTTTCAATTGATGCCATAGGTAAAAGAGTTAGTTTGTTTAGCGTTTCAACTCTATAACCATACATTCCGATATGTCTTAAATATGGTGTATTGCTCTTACCTAAATTATCCACTGTTAATTCAAGCTCACCATCTCGATCAAATGGAATCGCGGCACGTGAAAAATACATTGCCTGCATATTATGATTACACACTATTTTGACAACATTTTGATTAAGCGCATCGGCTAAGTTTGTTATTGGAGAGCCTAATGTACTAATACCAGCCGTTAAGTCTTTTTCTAATAGTTCAGCGGTTTGAAGAATTAACGCAGGCGGTATCATAGGCTCATCGCCTTGTACATTAACAACAATGTCGGAATCTGCCCAATTAAGTTTAGTGACGACTTCAGCTAAACGATCAGTACCTGACTCATGACTAATTTCAGTCATAATTACTTGCGCACCAAAGTCTTGAGCTACACGATAAATTTCATCATTGTCGGTTGCTATAACAATACTATTAGCATCTATACCTGTTAACAAAGCTTGTTGATAAACATGCCAAATCATAGGTTTATCATTAATAGTAAGTAATGGCTTTCCTGGTAAACGAGAAGACCCAAAACGGGCAGGTATAACGATTTTAAACAACATCTGGGTTTCCTTAAAGAACACCTAAAAAAACAGCTTATTTTCAGTTATTGTAATTAAAATAGCTGAAAGTCAATATATCGACTCAACGTTATTATTGAGCAAAAAATTGTAATATAATCTGATTATTACCAAATTTAAGCACATAGACTCTTTATTACGACTGAAAATACTCTAAAACACCAACAACAGTATTACTATCATTATCATCAACGACCAACACATTCTTAATGTGGTTCTCTCTCATTATTTCTTCCGCTTCAGCTAACATATGATCTTGAGAAATAGTAATAGGAATAATTGTCATCATATCTGTCGCAGTAAGCACTTTATAATCGCTATACTGCATTAACGAACGTCTTAAGTCACCATCGGTAATAATACCTTCTAACAAGCCATTATTTTGAACGATTGCTAAGCCTAATGTAGAATTAGTCATGGTTAAGATAACATCGTGCATAGTATCATCAGGCATTACAAACGGTAAATTTTTAGTATGCATAACATCGGCAACTTTAGTCAGCAGTTTTTTGCCTAAACTACCACCGGGGTGATATAAGGCAAATTGATGTGGCTGAAAATCTCGTAGATAAATTAACGCAATAGCGAGTGCATCTCCCATCACTAACGTTGCCGTTGTTGAAGTAGTTGGTGCTAAATTATTTGGACATACTTCCTTTTCAATTTTAACATTGATGGTGATATCTGCATTTTTCGCTAAGGTACTCTGCGGTGCTCCTGTCATTGCTATAATTTTATTACCAAATTGCTTCAGTGATGGAATAAGCTTCAATACTTCATCCGTTTCACCGCTATTGGTGATTAATAAAATAATATCTTCGGGCTGAATCATGCCTAGGTCACCATGAAATGCCTCTCCTGGGTGAATAAAAAAAGAGGCTGTACCGGTAGATGCCATAGTTGCAGCAATCTTTTTCCCTATGATGCCTGACTTTCCCATTCCTGAAATAATTAAACGTCCCGAGCAACCAATAATTAACTCAACGGCTTTGGAAAAGTTTTCATCAACATTCTGAGCTACCAGCTGTATTTGTCGACCTTGTTCAACAATTGACTTATATGCTTTTTTTACCGCATATTCTGTCGTTAGGGCGTGATCAGCTTTAATTACTTTATTGCTATCTTTCATTACTATTTTCTCTAGAATATTGGAATTTAAGGACAGAAAGCCCAATTTCTTTTATTTAACTGTTAGCTAAATTACTAACATTTTAAGACGATTGATTACTGATTATAATACCTAAAAGACCGTTTAAAAACGGCCTTTTTAGTCGAAGTACTTTAAAATTTTTACTAATAGAATAATTAATAGCTGTTAAGTAAGCACTAACTTTAATACTAAGTTAGTCAATATTATTTACACTAAAATTTTATCTGTAACCGCTTTTAATGTCAGCTCAGGTTTCTGATAGAAACTTCCCGGTATTTGGTTAGTGACTAATAGTGATTCTTTAAATTTATTAAATTTAACTTGGCAAGGTTTACAGCATGATAACCAAAAATCATTTAAACTTTTCTGACTTGTTATGCCATCAATATTGTAAACAGCACGCCCAAGAGTTTTAGTTGGTATATTATGATGTAACGACGATATACCTACAGTGCTGTTAATAGTTATAGTGCCTTTTGCATGTTTTAATAATGACGGTAGGTTTAAATCATGTACATATAAGACCCGACTATTTACATCGTAAGCATAACAAAGTTTTTTTATGTAGCCTGCATAATGATTGAAACCACGATCCATCGGATGATGTTTAAATACTAAAAAATCTTTTTTATCAGCATTTTGTGCAAATGACTTAATAACATCGCCAATAAATTCCTCAACTGAACGATAAGGTGAATGATACAAAATCTGACTATCTACACTCACTTGCAAAGGAGCTAAGAAATATTTTCCCGATAATTCACCTTCAAGTAATTTTTGAAAAATAGATTCTTGAGAATTATATTTTATTTTTCGTATACCAGACTTTACCCAGTTATACGTTTCTTCAAATAAATGCCAAGGTCGGTGATGTATATACCCTTTATAACG
The DNA here is from genome assembly GCF_030547795.1 of Colwellia sp. 5_MG-2023. Taxonomy (NCBI): domain Bacteria; kingdom Pseudomonadati; phylum Pseudomonadota; class Gammaproteobacteria; order Alteromonadales; family Colwelliaceae; genus Colwellia; species Colwellia sp. 5_MG-2023. The sequence continues at coordinate 60,628 of NZ_JAUOPW010000014.1, forward strand.
GTTAAAATAAAACAACTTAAAAAAGTAATACATGCTGGCATGATAGCCCATATGAAGAAAGGAGCGCTTCAATACCAACATATTGTCTTGGTTAGTCTCAATTGTACTTTCTGGTATATTAGTTTCAGACTGGTACCGTTCAAAATCGAAAAGTGAATTACCATTAACACCATTTTTTTCTAAGGTAATAAATGAGGGGCGCAGGTAACCTTCTTCAAAAGCCCAAAATGATATGGATAATTTATCCGCAACTTTTTTAGCTTCTCGGTGATAATACCGACAATCACCAAAAACAATAATATCGGTAATATTATTATTCTTAACGTAAGTTGATAAATAATTGGTCCAATCATTAGAATGACCACGATAAGCTGTTGAATGCTGCTTATCACTAAAGTAATGATCACCACCATTAAAGGTGATTTGTTGAACACTTACGTTTTCTTTCGACTGTAAGTATTTAGATAACATTTTGAAAAATGGCCCAACAGGACCTTGAAGAAGTAGCACATTTCTCATAAATAACCAAAACCCGTTGACTTGTCTAATAGAAAAAACGTATAGAGCAGAGGCTCTAACATGGCGCAATTTTAGAGGAACACCTCCCCTATATCAAGCACTTAACACACTATTATTAAAGTAATGTGAAGGTAACATAAAACAACAATTAAAATATTGTTATGCAATGCCTGCTAGGATATAAAGACGGGTTGAGTAATCGTTTTTATAGAAATGGAAATTAGCCTTCAGATTCATTTATTTCAAAATACACCTATTGAAATAAAAAGATAACCAACTGATAAAGTTAATAAAAATTTATTTTTCAAGACGTATTGTTTATTAATAGTGCAACAATACGATTCAAATAAGAATGATGATAAGCGTTAAAATAGTTGAATTAATCATTTATAAAATAAATGTTTCTAATTGTAACCTTATTTGAACTTCAAATAAGGTTTAATGTGTATTAGTAGTAAATGAGCTAATAATTCTGCGATTTGTTTTTATCGATAGCTATTCTTTATTAGTGCCACACCTTAATTCATTAAAATGGGTTACTTATGCGTACGAAAACCCGAAAGTAAATTCAAGAAATTCGTGACTATGTAAAGCGGGTTTCATATTATGTTTACATTCCTCGCCATTTTCAAACTAAAATGAACACAAATAAGATACAAACCACTTGGCAAGTTAAACACTTTAGCCAATTGTCGCTTGAACAACTATACGAGCTATTAAAACTGCGCATTGATATATTTGTTGTAGAACAAACTTGTTATTACCCCGATTTAGATAGTGACAAAGGGCAATTAGACAGGCACCAAGACACACTGCATCTTTTAGGATATCAAGATAACACCCTTGTTACCTATCTTCGTATATTAGCGAAAGATCAAAGCTATAAAAACTATATTAGCATTGGTCGAGTTGCTACCGCTAAACAAGCAAGAGGAAAAGGTTTGGGGCATGAGCTACTCAAAAAAGCCCTCAACCTATGCGAACAACACTTTCCGAAACAAAATATTAAAATTTCAGCTCAGGAACATTTAATCGGCTATTACCAACAGCATGGGTTTAAACAAGTATCTCCAATGTACCTTGAAGATAATATCCCTCACGTAGCAATGGTTAAAAATAGTGATAGCTAACCATTGCTTTAGAATCAACTAACAAAGACATAAATATTGGCGATTGCTAACATTAGCAAGACCAAAAACATACTAATAACACCAAATGCACGCGGCTTTGAAGTACCTATAGACAAACTTAAACCAATAGCATGTGAGACTCTGCCAAGAAATAAGATGCTGCCAAAAATATGTACCCATAAACTATCTGCACCGTTTAGCTCAAGCCCAGCTAATAAAATTAACGCTAACGGCATATATTCAGAAAAATTACCGTGAATTCTAATTGCTTTAATTAATGATGGATTCCCACCATCACCCAGCCCTATTTTTAGCTGAAAACGCAATCGTATAATATTAAACGATAGTCCGATAAAAAGAAGCGCAAGTAAGCTTGCATAAAATGCAGTGATGGTGATATTTATATCCATTTGATAACCTTTGTTATTATTATATTGTTAATAAGTTTTCTTTTATAAAGCAAAAAACTCGCCGAAGCGAGTTTTTATTTATATTGGTAATGCTTAACTCTACTATAATTAAGCTAATTGGTCATTCAATAACGCATTTACAGCCTCAACTGCTTGAGTACCGTCTACGGTTAAGTACTGACAATTACCTAACTTAGCTTCAGCTTGGTAAAAATCTACAAGCGGTTTAGTTTGTTCATGATAAATAGCTAAACGCTTACGTACTGTTGACTCTTCATCATCTGGACGAATTGATAAGTCATCGCCAGTAACATCATCCTTACCTTCGACTTTTGGTGGATTATAAACAAGGTGATATACACGACCTGAGCCAGAATGTACTCGGCGACCCGCCATACGTTCAACAATAACTTCATCTGGTACATCAAATTCGAGAACATGATCAACATTGATACCATTTTCTTTCATCGCATCAGCTTGAGGAATAGTACGAGGAAAGCCATCAAGTAAAAAGCCTGCTTTACAGTCATCTTGTGTGATACGCTCTTTTACTAAACCAATAATTAATTCATCTGACACTAGTTGGCCAGCGTCCATAACAGCTTTAGCTTGTTTGCCCAACTCAGTACCCGCTGAAATTGCAGCACGCAACATGTCACCAGTTGATATTTGAGGAATGCCAAATTTAGTCATCAAAAACTGTGCCTGTGTGCCTTTGCCCGCACCAGGAGCACCAAGAAGTACAATACGCATATAAACTAACCTTTAAGTGATAATGTTTAAAACAAGTAAAAATAATTACATTAAAACGATTTTATGGCCAAATTAACGCTATTTGATCATACTAATGTAATAATTCTCAGCTATTCTATTTATTGCGGCAAACACTATACAAGCAAGCCTTTAAGCAAACAACCCTAGCATACAAAAAAGGAGCATTCATTCATAGTGAATTGCTCCTTTTTCAGACTAAAGTATACTGTTTTTGTAGCTACTTCCCTAAGCCACTTAACAGCGTGACTTAGGAAAATAATATTACTTAGTTAAGCTCAACATTAGCTTATTTAAGCGGCCAACAAAGCTTGCAGGGTCTTTTAAGCTACCACGCTCTGCTAACATCGCTTGCTCAAATAAAACATCAACCCATTGAGTAAACTTCTCATCATCTTGCTCATCAGCAACATATTTTACTAAATCATGTTCACCATTGATTTCAAAAATAGGTAATGATTCAGGTACTTCTTGTCCAACAGAAGCCATTAGTTTTGCCATTTGGCTACTCATATCATTTTCATCTGCAACAATACAAGCTGGTGAATCAGTTAAACGCTGAGATAATTTAACTTCTTTAACTTTACCTTTAAGCGCTTCTTTTATACGAGCTACAACGCCATCAAACTCTTTTTCAAGCTTTTCTTGCGCTTCTTTAGTTTCAGCATCATCCATGTCACCTAAATCTAAACCACCACGCGTAACGGATTGTAGCTGTTTACCGTCAAACTCATTTAGGTGACTTACTAGCCATTCATCAATCCGATCAGACATTAACAATACTTCAATGCCTTTTTTACGGAAAACTTCTAAATGAGGGCTATTTTTAGCCGCTTCAAAGCTATCAGCAACAACATAATAAATTTTATCTTGACCTTCTTTCATACGTTCAATGTAAGAAGCTAAAGAAACATTCTGAGTTGCGCTGTCTTCATGTGTTGAAGCAAAACGTAATAAACCAGCAATTTGCTCTTTATTCGCCATGTCTTCAGCTGGACCTTCTTTTAATACTTGTCCAAACTCATCCCAAAAACCCTGATATTGCTCAGCATCTTTTTTACCTAGCTTTTCAAGCATTTTTAATACACGTTTAGTACAACCCTTACGAATCGCCTGTGTAATTTTATTATCTTGTAAAATTTCACGAGAAACATTCAATGGTAAATCATTTGAATCGAGTAAACCTTTCACAAAACGTAAGTAGGTTGGCATAAACTGTTCAGCGTCATCCATAATAAATACACGTTGCACATATAACTTCAAACCATGTTGTTTTTCACGGTTATACATATCAAATGGGGCTTTAGTTGGTACGTATAATAATGAGGTATATTCAGTTTTACCTTCTACTCTATTATGTTCCCATAACAGTGGATCAGCAAAGTCATGTGATACATGCTTATAAAATTCTTTATATTCATCGTCTGATATGTCAGATTTTTCTCGTGTCCATAGGGCTGTAGCCTTATTAATAGCTTCCCATTTAGCTGGTATCGCATCACGAGCTTCAACGCCTGGAGTTGTCACATTACCATCATCATCTTTCTCTTCAGCTACCGCTTCAACAGCCGGCACTTCAGGTGTTAGCATCTCAACAGACACGGAAATATGATCAGAATACTTAGTTACAATAGATTTTAAACGCCAATCATCAGCAAATTCACTTTCATCTTCTTTTAAATGAAGAATAATGTCTGTACCACGATTAGACTTTTCAATTTTAGTTGTAGTGAAATCACCTTCACCAGCACTCACCCATTCAACACCTTCTGAGGCATCATCGCCCGCACGACGAGTACGAACAGTTACTTTATCAGCAACGATAAATGCTGAATAAAAACCAACACCAAATTGACCTATTAATTGAGAATCTGACGCTTGGTCACCAGAAAGTTGAGAGAAGAAATCTGCAGTACCAGATTTTGCAATAGTGCCTAAATGCTCAATAACCTCGTCCAGGTTCATTCCAATACCGTTATCAGAAATAGTTACTGTGTTGTTTTCTTTATCACAGCTTACTCGAACTCTTAAATCACCATCATTTTCAAATAGGTCTGCATTTGATAACGCTTTAAAGCGCAGCTTATCTGAAGCATCTGCAGCATTCGAAACTAATTCACGTAAGAAAATTTCTTTATTAGAATATAGGCTGTGGATCATCAGTTGAAGTATTTTTGCATTGTCTGATGCAAACTCATGTTTTTGTGTTGTATTTTCTGTTGTCATTATCTTTACTCTGCTTATATTTCAATTAGGGAAATAATTAAGTGACTTAAAATGCGCTGACATTAACAGCAGCATTTTCTATCTAAACTATCAAAAATCGTTAAAATTAACGTTAGAAAAGATGTGGGGGTTGAGGAAAATAATTCAAGGGAAAAAAGTATAAATTTAAGTGTTAATTATTATAAATAATTAAAAAACAATAATTTAAATTATCAATTGACTTTTATTAAAAATACTAAAAAAATAATAACAATGTAATATTTATGAACAATGTCGATACCAAACTAGTTAATTATTTTCTATCTTGCTCTTAAGTTAGCCAATTGAACAACGGAGAATCACATCAAGATAACATACATAATATACTTTATCTGATTACTCTTGTGGATTCATCCATAATGAGAAAAAGGCTAACTCAATCATGTATATTGAAAATATAAAGCACTAGCATACGAGTAATTAAAAATTATAGATTTTACGACCAGATAGTGCATGAGATAACGTATTACCATCGACATATTCAAGCTCACCACCGACAGGTACACCATGAGCAATTCGAGAAATATTCACTTGATATTTTTGTGCTAACTCAGCAATAAAATGTGCTGTAGCTTCCCCTTCAACAGTTGGGTTAGTAGCTAAAATAACCTCTTCAAATTGCCCAGACGCAAATTGGTTTGCTAAAATATCTAAACCTAGATCATCAGGCCCTATACCATCAATCGGGGATAAGTGTCCCATTAACACAAAGTATTTTCCAGTAAATTCACCTGTTTGCTCTATAGCAATAACATCACCAGGGCTTTCAACAACACACAAACTTGTGGCTACTTTTCGCTTCGGACTCTGGCAAATTTCACATAAATCTTGCTCAGTAAAATTCCGGCAAGATTGGCAATGACCAATATCGACCATTGCTTTGGCTAAAGTGTTTGCCAATTTACTCCCTCCATGACGATTTCGCTCCAGCAACTGAAAAGCCATACGTTGAGCTGACTTAGCGCCCACACCAGGTAAACATTTCAAGGCATCGATAAGTTCTTGTACTAAAGGACTAAATTTCATAAAACATACTTAAGGTTGTCAATAAGAGTAAATTAAAAATGATTATACAGGACTTGATACAGGATAAAGTACCTGATCTTTATATCCCGTAGTAATTGGCATAAAGCCAGACAATAGCTGATCTAGTTCATTATCACCAGTATCGCTAATTAGAGGCGTATTATTTAAAGCCGCTAATTTTTTTTTCGTAGCAATAATCATAATATTGTCCTTGCCACCACGTTGCTCAAGAATAAGACGAATGATACGTGGACTTAATTGCTGATTACCGCGACCAAAAATATGGCCTTGCCCACCAATTAAAGTAATAACTAAGGTTATATTTTGCTGCTCAGTCGCTGCTGACTCTTTTGTTGCTATAAGATGTTGCCATAGTTGCTTTTCAGTTACATCATTAGCAACGAGCATTTGATTTTTTACTAAATCAACACCGAGTAAAGTATTATCTAAACCAAGCTCTCCCATTAAAAAGTCAGTTGTTGAACCCGAGCCAATAATAAATAAAGCTTCTTCATTATCACTCATATGTGAAATAACATCTTCACTAATATCTTGCAGTACTAATTCATCTAACTCTTTACCACCAGATTTAACCGCCTGAATATATCTAAGCTCACTTGGAATCTGCATTTCACCAAAACGTTTAGCTTTAACAATTCCTTGGCGAAATAATGATTCATCAATATCCATCACATCACCTTCAGTTAATGTTACTAACTGCTTAGTGACCATTAACTCTACTACTCGCCCAGCAGCCTTGGGTGTAATAGCATAAACACCAGAATGAATTTTACATCCTGCAGGTATTCCTAACACTGGTATTTGTGATGAATCTTTTTTCTGAGCATTTAAGGCAACTACTTTCGCGATATTACGCGCTGTCCCATCACCACCAGCAAATAAAATAATATCAACTTGTTTAGTGAGTAAAGCCGATATCGTTTTTTCTGTGTCAATGGCTTGGGTTTTATCTGTAGATGTTTGATAAACCAGCTCTACATTAAAACCTAGTGATTTAGCCGTTTGTTCACCCATTTGATTATTTGCTGTATATATGATTATTTCATCTTGATATGGTAATAAAATATTCAGTGCTGTTTGTGTTCGCTCATTTGCTTTAAATTCAGCGCCAAGCGCTAAGGCGTGATTAACCATATCATCACTCCCTTTTAACGCAACACTTCCACCAATACCTGCGATAGGATTAATGACTAAGCCTAATTTGAACATTATTTATCTTCTTTGTTTTTAATAAAATCATCAATTTTTAAAGGTAAAGGCGTATTATAAAAATTAGCCAAAACTTCAATAAACTGATTTGCTCTTGCAGGAAAACCTTGTTGTAAAAACACTTTAACCTGCTGAAATACTTTCTTTTTAAAACCATCAGTATCAGCTTGAAATCCATTTAAGTTATCAGAAGAAACATGGAAATCTTTTTTAACGGCGACATTAAAAGCCCACTCAATAGCTTGTGGGATAATTTCAACTTGCTCAAATTGAGCTTGTTGCTGCTCATCTCGCCCATCCGGAACATACCAATATCCATAATCTTCAAGCAAACGCCTTTTGGCGCCGGCATGACACCAATGCGCTATTTCATGAAAAGCACTTTCATAGTAACCATGAGCAAAAACGATTTGATTATAGCTACATTGATTATTTTTGGGTAAATAGATTGGTTCATCATCTCCCTTAATTAATCGTGTGTTATAAGATTGACTAAACGTTTTATCAAAAAGCGCAATTAAATCTTGATAATGGTATGGCATAACATTTATTAGTAAAAGTACAATAGTGGGAAAATAATAGCGCTATTGTAACGAAAAATGACGCTTGTGACAGCGTCATTTTAACTATGATAACGTTTAATAAAAGTTTAACCTTTCATGATTTATTTAAACATCATCTTCAATCTTATCCTTACCTTTAGTACGCTCGATACTATCAAGCTTATGATGGATAGCTGATTTAATCATCATATAAGCACTAATTGGCGCGGTTAGTAAAAGAAAGATAGAAATTAAAATTTCCTTTAAGCTTAACCCGTCTTGTGTTGTACTAAAGAAAATCATTGCCGCAGTTAATAGTGACGCCATACCTAGGGTAGTTGCTTTCGTTGGTCCATGAAGTCGCATAAAAAAATCAGGCATTTTCACTAAACCAATAGAACCAATAAGTACAAAAGTTCCACCAATTAATAATAATATTGAAATAATCCATTCAATCATAATTTATACCTTACTCTATAATATCGCCACGTAATAAGTACTTACATACAGCGACAGTACTTACAAAACCTAACATAGCAATTAGCAATGCAGCTTCAAAATACAACCCTGTCCCCATATTCATACCGTATAAAATAATCAATGCAATACTATTGATATACATGGTATCAAGTGCCAATATTCTATCAGGAACGGAAGGACCTATTAGCAAACGCCATAAGTTTAATATTAACGACAGACCTATCATCGCAAACACAATCAAGATAACAGTTTCTAGCATTGAAATATCTCCTTAAGAGGCGCTTCATAGCGTTGTTTAATAGTATTGATCAAAGCTTCTTCATCGGTAAGATTTAAAACATGTATCAATAAAAATCGTTGTTCAGGCTTCTCTCCTTCCGTGAAACATTCTCGCCAAGGGTAAACTTCAGCGCTTACTGTTCCTGGTGTTAATGACACAGTACTCGCTAATATGGTAATTGGCATGCTATGTGTTAAATCTAACGGCACTTTAACAAAGCCAGGCGTCAATTTTTTTGTTGGGCCTAAGATTAATATAGCAACCTCAAGATTTGCCGTAACTATGTCATATAACACCAACATTAAATGACGTAACGCTAACATAGGCTTTAATACTAATGGCTGTTTAGTTCTAAATGGGTTAGTCGCAAGCGGAATAACAATAGCAAGAATAATAGCTAAAACAATATGCCCTGTTGATACACTATTATTTAAAAGTAACCAGACAACAAATAACAAAAGGCTCCGGATAGGAGTAGGTAGCCATTTAAACCGAGTATCTAATCGCATTACTGGCCTCCAGGAAGAATAGTTTTAATGTTGTTATTAAAGTCATGCAATTGAGTCGCAGCTCCAATAGCATACTCACTTAACGGCCCTGCAAAAATGCTCATCAATGGTGCGCAGGCTACCAAAATTATTAAAGCAGCTAACTGTGCTGGATGTACACGTTCTTGCTTAGCGCGTTCCGCCACTCTTTGCTCTGAAATCTTAGCTTGATGATGCCAAAAAACAGTACTACCTGCTTTAGCAACTGCAAATAAGACAGCCAAACTCGCGAGTAAATAAAGTGGCCAAAAAACAAAATTATATTCAGTCTCTAGTGTTGCTTGAAGTAACCATACTTTACCAATAAATCCAGATAAAGGTGGCATACCTATTACCGCTACCGCTGCGATAACAAAGCAAGAGCCTAATAACATGGGCTGAGACACCGGAGTACCAGCAGTAATTCGATCTGCAACCTTACCTCGTTGATGACCAATTAAGTCCGCTAATATATATAATGCAGCGGTAACCAACGTCGAATGCACTAAATAATAAATAGCTGCTGAGCTCGCTTCAACTGTTTGCACTGCAACTAAAGCGACTAAAGTACCTATAGAAACAATCACCAAATTAGAAACTAATTTCCTTAAATCTTGGCTAGCAAGCACACCAATGGCACCCATGGTAATTGTCGCTAGTGCTAACCACCATAACCAACTTTGCGCCATATGAGTCAATTCGCCTGCTTCTTCACCAAAAATAAGTGTATAAACACGCATCATTGAATAAACACCGACTTTGGTCATTATCGCAAATAACGCCGCCACAACAGGCATCGCAGTAGCATAAGTATTAGGCAACCATAAATGTAGTGGTAGTAAAGCACCTTTTAATGCAAAAACCACTAATAATAACAAGCCACCTATTTTAGCAAGATAAACATCGTCACCTTGTAAATAAGTTACTTTTTGAGCCATATCAGCCATATTCAGTGTGCCTAACACGCCATATAGGATACCTAAGGCAACTAAGAAAACAGCAGAGCCAACTAGATTCATAATGACGTATTGTAAGGCTGCTCGCGTATTTTTTTTATCTCCACCGTGCATTAACAAAGCATAAGAAGCAATAAGTAATACTTCGAAGAAGACAAAAAGATTAAAAGCATCACCTGTTAAAAACGCACCATTAACCCCTAAAATTAAAAACTGTACTAATGGGTGAAAAAAGCTACCTTTTTCATCATCCCCGGCACTCGCGTATAGAGTACATACAGCACCAAGTAACGAGCTTAAACATACTAACAAAGTAGATAATGGATCTGCGACTAACACAATACCAAAAGGAGCACTCCAATCACCAATCGCATAAACTTGGATTCCATTTGCTTGAACTTTTAATAATAGCGCTAATGAAATTAAAAAAGTGATAAAACTTAACGCTACAGAAGAAAATCGTCTAATCGCCTTGTTTTTCCCACATGGCGGCATTAGTAGGATGACCCCTGCCAACATAGGTAATAATATAGGTAAAGATGTCAAATGCTGGCTCATACTTTGCCCTTTTTCTTATTCTCTGGAACTTGTCCATTGACATGATCGTTGCCTAAATCTGCCCGCCCTCTTATTGCCAAAATAACGACAAAAGCCGTCATAGCAAAGCCGATAACGATCGCTGTTAATACAAAAGCTTGTGGTAATGGATCAGCATATACTTCACTGTAACCTAAAACTGCAGCACTATTTAGACTAAGTCGTCCTGAAGAAAACAAAAATAAATTAACACCGTAAGACAGCATTGTTAAACCTAAAACCACAGGAAAAGTTCGTGATCTTAAAATTAAGAACACACCACAAAAAACCAACACTCCAACACAAGATGCGTATAGTAATTCCATTAAATATTTACCTCTTCTTTAGGAGCATTTGCCGTTAACTTACCAAGACTACCTAAAATCATTAATGTCGCACCAACAACCGTAATATAAACACCTAAATCAAATACCAGTGCACTGGCAAGTTCAATTTCACCAATAAAAGGTATATTGAAATAATCAAACCAAGTTGTCATGAACGGTTTATCAAAGAACCAACTACCAACACCGGTAAATAACGCAATAGCAATCCCTGAGGCAATTATTTTGCGGTAATTAATTGTTAATCGTTCAGCAATCCAATTTGAACCATGCGCTATATACTGCAAAATAAAGGCAATAGCGGTTATTAGTCCGGCAATAAATCCTCCACCTGGTAGATTATGACCACGTAAGAAAATATAAAATGAAACTAATAACGCTAGCGGTAATAACGACTGAGAAATACTCGCTAATAAAATAGGGTATCGTTCTTTTGCCCAAGGGCGACCTTCGCTATCACTACCTGGCATAAATAAAGGTAAATTGATTAAAAGTTTATAAATACCTAATGCCGCAATGCCTAATACACAAATTTCACCTAATGTATCAAAACCACGAAAATCAACTAAAATAACATTAACAACATTAGTGCCACCACCACCTGTTTTAGCATTCGCTAAGAAAAAGTCTGATATAGACTCAAATGGACGTGTAATTAGGGCGTAACAGATACTACCAATAACAACACCTAACGTTGCTGATATGCCTATATCCCGCAATATACGCATTGAGCTAGATTCTCTAGGTGAATACTGTGGTAAAAAGAATAAAGCCAACATCAGCAATATAATAGTAACAACTTCAACCGTTAGCTGAGTTAAAGCTAGATCTGGTGCTGAGAAGCGAGTGAACGCAACGGATACCATTAGCCCTACAACAGAAATCATCAACAAAGAAATCATCCGTGTGCGATACCAAATAACTGTGCTAATAGCACCAATAATTAATAATGCGGCACCAACAGCATTGTGAACATCGATAGGTGTTAATGGTTTTTGCCCTACCAATTGGTTCATTTCAAGTAATGGCCAACCTGAAAAAAGTAATACAACTAAAAACATTAAGGTTAAATAACGCTGTAACGAGCCATTTTCTATCGTATTTATTTTATGCTGACACCACTTTATCGTGCTGTACACCATACCATCGAATGCTTTTTTAGCATTCAGTGGTGGCAATGAATCTTGAAACTTATAAAGGTGACGGCGTTGCGTATACATAAATAAACCACCACTGACTGCAATAGCACTCATCAATAACGGTAAATTAAAGCCGTGCCACAGTGTTACTTTAAACTCTGGCACATAACCACCTAACACCGCGAAAGAGGCAGATTTTAAAATATCATTTACAATAAAGTTGGGGAATATTCCCACAAGTAAACATAAGGCGACTAATATTTCAATTGGTACCCGCATATAGCGAGGTGGCTCATTCGGTTGTCTAGGTAGGTCAATAGGATCGCCATTAAAGAAAACATCATGGATAAATCGTGCAGAATAAGCGACAGCTAAAGCACCTGCAATGGTGGCAAGTACCGGAATAAGCCATGACATGGAGCCTAATAACTGCTGATGTAATGTTTCAGCAAAAAACATTTCTTTAGACAAAAATCCATTTAACAACGGAACTCCTGCCATTGCTGCGGCAGCAACCATAGCCAATGTTGCAGTATAGGGCATAAATCGCCACATACCATTGAGCTTGCGCATATCGCGCGTCCCCGTTTCATGGTCAATAATACCTGTTGCCATAAATAATGAGGCTTTAAAGGTTGCATGATTAATTATATGGAAAATAGCAGCGACTGTTGCAAGTTCAGTACTCAAGCCTAATAACAGAGTAATTAAGCCTAAGTGACTAATAGTTGAATAAGCTAATAGACCTTTTAAATCATGTTTAAATAAAGCTATATAAGCACCAAATAATAATGTAGTTAAACCAGTTATACTAACAATAATAAACCAAGTATCTGTTCCCGCTAGCACAGGATAAAAACGAGCTAATAAGAAAATACCCGCTTTAACCATAGTGGCTGAATGAAGATAAGCACTTACTGGTGTTGGTGCTGCCATGGCATGGGGTAGCCAAAAATGAAAAGGGAATTGTGCCGACTTAGTGAACGCACCAAGCAACACTAAAATCAGTGCAACTTCATACCAATCATGCCCTTGAATCATTTCTCTACTAGCTAAAATAACATCTAAATTAAAACTACCAACAATATTGCCTAATAACAGTAAACCAGCCAATAAAGCTAACCCACCGCCACCGGTTATCGTTAAAGCCATAATGGCACCTTTACGTGCTTCAGACTTTTGCCACCAATAGCTAATCAGCAAAAATGAACTAATACTGGTAAGCTCCCAAAAAAACCAGAGTTGAATGACATTATTTGACATAACAATACCAAGCATTGCCGTCATAAATAACATTAAATAAGCATAAAGTTTAGGCATGGAATCATTACTACTTAAGTAATAACGGGTATAAAAAATAACTAATATACCAATACCCAGTATCATAAAAATGAATAATAGTGAAAGACCATCCAAGCGAAAGGCTATATCTATACCGAGTAAAGGAATCCACGAAATTGTTTCTCGAATTTCTTCACCTGAAAAAACAGCAGGTGCAAGATTAATGGTCATTAATAATGCAATAACAGGCATTAACAAGGATAACCCTGTCGATTGATTACGAGTTAATTTACCCGTCATTGAAGAAATAATACTGCCAAGTAAGGATAGCAAGGGTATCCAAAGCAAAGTCATAAAGTAAACCTTTTTGATAGCGTCGTATTAGTACGACAGTACACTATATTATTAGTGTGATGAATAGTGTAAATATACAATGTTAATGATAATTTTACTGTATTAGTCTTTGAGTTGTCTATAGTTTGTAATTATAGTTTTGTTCATATTATAAAGTACTCACTAGCCAATTATTGTCTCATTAATATGAAGAACAAGGAACATTACTTTTTGAATTAAATTTAACTTTCAGCCTACTACTCTATAACTATTAATTACAACAAATCAACTAATTAAGATCATAGTTAGCATCGATTTTAACTGTATGTTCACACCTAAAATACCAAAATCGTTTAGATTATGTAAAATTTTATGTCAAAAATTAAAATAACGCCTTCTAGCACTAGTCGCACTGCCTATATAAAGTGTAGTATTTACCTCACTTAAGAAGTATTAGTTTGCCAGGTGATAAATGAAGAAGCTAGACAATATCGATTTACAAGTATTAACTATTTTATATAATGATGCAGATATTACGAATAAAGAATTAGCTGAAAAAATAGGAATAGCACCATCAACCTGTCTAGAACGTGTAAAACGTTTAAGGCAAAATGGCGTAATAAAAGGTGCTTATATTGATGTCAATTTAAATACGATTGGTGGCAACATTGAAGCAATAGCAGCTATTCGTTTACAACCTTATTCAGAGCAAATTGTAAATCAGTTTAGAGATGATTTATTAAAATATCCTGAAATATTAAACCTTTATCATATGGGTGGTAGTTATGATTACTATATTCATATGTCAGTGCAAGATAGTGAACATTTACGCCAATTTGTTTTTAAAAATATAACCTCAAGAGACGAAGTTACTACGGTAGAAACTTCGCTTGTTTTTGAGCATAGCCGCAGTGGCGTACTACCTAAATTCCAAACAGATTAATTATTAGCTTTAGAATCTCTACTGCGATATGTTTTTGAAGACGTATTGTGCTGCGGTCTACTCTTCACTGAATGATTATATTGCTTCACCGCTTTTTTAGTACTACGCTCTTGATAATTTCTTGTTTGGCGTTGCTTAGCGGTCACTTTCTGAATATTCTTGTGCGAAGCATTAACTTTATGTTGCACAACTTTTTTCTGTTTAAGTTGACTTTCAAGATGCTGTGTTGATTTTCGTTTATTATGCAGCCTCACTTTTTTACTATAGTATTTTTGACCTGTAGCCATACTTCTATAAGCAACACCTTTTCTATGTATCGGTTGATGAACCCAGCGTTTAGCATAACCTCCTCTTGAAATGACACTAGGTTTACGATAATGATGAGACTTATGTGGGTTCACAACAAGTACATGACGTTTTTTCCATTGAAAAGTACTAAAGAAATAATTAAATGAGATGTGAACACCTGAATGCCAATAAAAAGGGTTATGGCGATTTACAGAAACGTGCAAAGAAGGACGCCAGTATACCGGTGGATATGACGCCCAATGCCAAGTACCATAAACCATACGAGTGTCATAATAAGGAACATACACAACTTCTTTTTTCACAGGTTCAATTATGATATTACTGTCTTCATAACTGATTTCCATATTATTCATTTTACTAAGATTGCCAGCAAGTTTAGCTTTTTCTCTAAGCGTTTGAATCCCGTCAAGAACTCTAGCTTCATCTTCTAAAAATGTATCACCTAATAATTGCATCCATGTTAAGTCTTCACTTAAATGAGTCAGTATTTGCTCAAAAGGCACTAATGCTTTAACACTAGCATCCCAATCAAAGCTTTCAATTGCTTGAGCAATTTGAGCAGCATTTAAGTCTGCATTATTTTCTAACCAGCGTTGTGCTTTAATAACTTCAATAGGATATGTTGACGATATCAAGATATGCGTTAACAAACTGTCAGGATATAAGGCTATTGGCGCTAACATTTGCGCTAACTCGGCATCACTTACTTCTGACTGTTCTTGCCCATCTAATTGATAACTTTGTTGTGAAAATGCACTAAAACTCACCGAGGCACTTAATATAAAACTTAATAACAAAATAAAGGTTTTCATCATTTCTATCCTCTTTACTGATCTTAAGTAATAAGCATACCTTGACCAAACTGAACACAAGCTGAATATATACTAGGTTGATATATCAAATACCAGTGTAAAGGTAGCGCCACCAAGCGTAGCTGATTTGCTGATAAATAACTGACCTTGATAGCTACTCACTAGATCGTTAACGATTGCTAAACCTATACCATGTCCAGCTTGATAGGTATCAGCCCTGCCCCCGCGGGATAAAATAACAGCCTGCTGTGATTGATTAATACCTGCACCATCATCAGAAATCTCTATAGTTAACGTTGTGCTTTTATTATAAACTTTAATTACTATCTTACTTTTAGCTGCTTTACAGGCGTTATCTAATATATTGCCTAAAATTTCCATTAAATCACCTTCATCTCCCCTAAAAATGGCCGACTTATCTACATCAAGTGTGAAACACAGTTGGTTTTCTTTGTATAGCTTCTCTAATGTTTTAACCAGCTTTTCGATTACTGCTTTTACTTCTACCCCCAAATACCATGACAATTGCCCTGAACTTTGTGCTCTTTTTAATTGATGCTCAATAATTTGGTTGATTTGCTGTAGTTGCTCATTGGCCCCAACTGAAATTTCTTTTTCACTTTGCATGATAGCAAGTGGAGTTTTCAAACTATGAGCCAAATCAGATAAAGCATTACGGTACCGTTTTCGTTGGTTCTCTTCTGTTACAAGTAATGTATTCAGTTGTTTTACCACCTTCTGAAGTTCAAGTGGGTAATAACCTTTCAATAACTTCTGCTGCCCTTTTTCAATATGTTCAAGCTCATATGTTAATTGTCTTAACGGTTTTAAGGTCCACAACAAGCCTATAAGCTGAACAAAGACAAACACGACGATTAATAATAACAGCCAGCCCCAAAGCTTATGTCTAAAATCGCTCAGTGCAATCAGCATATTCTCTTGATCTTTAATAATATGAAGCGTTATAGGGAATTCTTGTCCGTTGTTAAAAAAACTAACACTAAAACTAAAGAGCAAGTGACTACTACCTTCTAAATCTATTGTTGAAAACAATGTCTCTCCAACAATCGGTGAAGGTAATAACGTTGGTAAGGATAAGGTTAGCAAAGATTGTGATTGCCATAATGGTCTATTTTCGGGTTTACTCTCTGCCAATATAGCTACATCATCGGTAGGCGTTATTACTGCATACAACCCCGACTGACTAACATTAAATTGGTTTTCCAGTAAGAGTTCAGGCATAACTAATTCATTGTTTTCTACTTCAGCTACAGTCAAAATGGAATAACTATAAGCTTTTAATTCGTTTTGACTTCCTGACATTAACTGTCGTTCAAAAGCACTGCTTAATGTAAAACCAATAATAGGCAACATAATAACTGTCATTACTAATGTGCTCAGTAATAACCTAACCTTTAACGAATTCATTTAGCATCTAATCGCTTTAATTTATAACCATGACCTCGAAGGGTTTCAATAAAACCATATTCACCAGTAGGGTCGAGTTTTTTTCTTAAGCGTCTGATAAAAACTTCAATAACATTTGAGTCAAGATCAAAATCTTGATCATAAATATGCTCAGTAAGTTTTGCTTTAGAAGTCACTTCATCAAGGTGCAGCATCATATATTCCAATAATTTATACTCTGAACTACTCAATTTTATCTCTTGATTATTCACCTCAACCTGTAGGCTTTTGGTATTTAATGTTAGCCCACCATTAGTTATTAGTGGGCTTGCCTGCCCCGCTGAACGTCGTATTAACGCATTTAAACGTGCAAATAATTCTTCAGTCTGAAAAGGTTTAGTCAAATAATCATCTGCGCCGGCATCTAAACCTGCAACTTTATCTTGCCAACGGTCTCTTGCCGTTAACACTAAAATAGGAAAGCTAATATCTTTCTCTCGTAATGATTTAATAACACTAATACCATCAATAATCGGTAAACCTATATCAATAATGGCGGCATCGTAGGGATACTCTTGACCTTGAAATAAACCAGCTTGTCCATCACTAGCGACATCAACTAAATAATTCGCATCAATCAGATGTTTATATAAATTTTGTTGCAAGGCTAAATCATCTTCAATTAATAATAATCGCATATTAATTACCACCACTCACATTACCTGTTTTTGCATCAACAGAAACCGAGATAATATGACCATTATTTTTAATTAACTTAATACGGTAAGAGGACTTTTGTTTTTTCACTTTAAGTACTTTACCACCAAATCGACTTTTAGCCATTTGTGCTGCTTGCTGACTACTCGTTACTCTTAACTGTTGCTTATGCGCTTGCTGATTTGCTTTAATCGCATTGTTGTTAACGGTAAAACTTCCATGTGCAAATGTACTCATCGATAGAGCAGCTAAAAGAAGAAAAAAACAAGATAAAGCAAATTTCATTATTGTTCCAAGTACGAGTGTATTTCAGTATTAACCATAGCTTATTTAAAATAATACTCCTTAGCAACTGAATATAAGCTGAACGTACTCACCCGAGATAAAATATAAAACAAAGCTTATAAACTTTTATAAATCATTCAGCTTACATTCATCTTGATTGCGCTTTAATAAAGTCAGAAGCACATATCACAAGGATAAATTATGTTTAATAACACAAATTCTAACCATGCAATCAAACTAATACTATTGGCCTTTACAAGTATATTATTTTCCACGCAAGCTTATAGTAACGAAGTTAATGAGTCTGCCTTACCAAGCTACTCTATTTCGCAAGGTTCATTTAAAAGCAATTTTACTAGTGAGCTACGCCAACAAGTGATTGACGTTAGTCGACTCACTAACACTCCCGATCAACTTAATAACAAAGCAACATCGAAAACAAGAGAAGAGATGCTTAACAATAATAGTGTACTATTGAATAAAGCCAGTAAAGATAAAGTAACACAAAGGCGTAGTTCTTATTACGACGCTGATTTTACTATTTATGGCGTAACAAGTTTTTTACTTGATGATTTTGATAATGATGGCTTTTATCAAACTTTCAGCGTCGTTTTTGATGCTGATATGTACAGCTATACACAGCACCAACGAGCTGAAGTTTACGCTTTGTTATACCTTAGCAGAAATGGCAAACCATGGAAGCATTACTATACTACTGACACCTTTATTATTGAAGGTGACTCTGACTTAGATGAATATGAAGTTATAACCACTTTTCTTTCTGGTTACCCAACTGATTTTTATGATGTATTAATTGATTTATATCAGGTTGGCTATACCGATATTGTTGCGACCTATAGCTCAGACGATAGCAACGCCTTATATGCATTACCATTAGAAAGTGATAACCATGACGACACTTATATTGAAGTGGTAGAGGTTTACGGTGGTGGTAGTTTTTCTTTTATAGTTTTATTTATGATTATAGCATTAAGCTTTTTCCGTTTTAGCGCTAAACAGTAATAAAGATAATACACATAGCAATGATTTGCTTAAAAATAAAAAACCACAAAAAGAAAACTTTTGTGGTTTTTTTATGTTAAAGATTCGAAGTTATCTGAGCACTATATTGTAAAAATAGAAAGGCTTTCTATTAAAAAGCAGAAAGACACTCTCTCATTTAAACATTTATTTTAGCTTTTTAAGTCATCAAAGAATTTTTTTACACCATCAAAGAAGCCTGTTTCTTTTGGGCTATGCTTTTTACTGCTTTTCCCCATTTTCTCTTCTAATTGACGTAATAAATCCGCTTGATCACCAGATAAGTTTACCGGTGTTTCAAGTACTACTTTACACATTAAATCGCCCGTTGTTGAACTACGTACAGATTTAACACCTTTACCGCGTAAACGGAACATTTTGCCCGTTTGTGTTTCTTTTGGTACTTTTAATTTAACTTTACCACCTAAGGTTGGTACTTCAATTTCGCCACCAAGTGCGGCAGTAACAAAACTAATAGGTACTTCACAATATAAGTGGTTTTCATCACGTACAAATATGTCATGATCACGTACATTAACTTGTACGTATAAATCACCTGCTGGTGCGCCATGTTCGCCAGCTTCACCTTCGCCCGATAAACGAATTCGATCTCCGGTATCAACACCTGCTGGTATTTTTACAGAAAGCGTTTTAGTTTTTTCAACTCGTCCTTGACCACGACATGAAGTACAAGGATCAGAAATAACTTTACCTTTTCCACCACACGTTGGACAAGTTTGCTGTACGGCAAATAACCCTTGACGCATTTGTACTTGTCCATGACCATGACACGTAGAACATGTTTTAGCAGAAGTACCTTTTTTAGCGCCTGAGCCATCACAAGGCTCACAAGCCACAAAAGTAGGTACCTTAATTTCTAGATCTTTACCTTTAACGGCATCTTCAAGGTTTAGCTCTACATTGTAGCGTAAATCAGATCCTCGCTGTGCTCGAGATTGACGACCGCCTCGACCACGACCACCACCAAAGATATCACCAAAAATATCACCAAATGCATCACCAAAATCACCTTGACCACCGCCATGGTGACCACCATGTCCACCTTGTTCAAAGGCAGCATGGCCATACTGATCATAAGCAGCACGCTTTTGATCATCTTTTAGCACTTCGTATGCTTCTTGAATTTCTTTAAAGGTTTCTTCTTTTTCTTTATCACCCTTATTTCTATCAGGATGATACTTCATCGCTAATTTTTTATAGGATTTTTTGATATCGCGCTCACTAGCATCTTTTGATACTTCAAGCACTGCATAATAATCACGTTTTGACATAAATAACTTCTTTTGTTTGCACTTAAATTAACATACGCTTTAACGTAAGAAGCGCCGGGGATAGGCCAGCGCTTTAATTTTACTTCAATCCGAATAAGCTAAAGACTACTTGTCGTCTTTTACTTCTTCAAACTCTGCATCAACAACATCATCAGCAGAATCAGAACCTTCAGCATCTGAAGCAGCGCCTTCAGGCGAACCTTGTGCTTGCTGTTTTGCTTGAGCAATTTCCATTAATTTAGCTGAAGCTTCCATAAGCGCTTGAGATTTAGCATCAATTGCTTCTTTATCTTCACCTTTAAGTACTTCTTCAAGTTCAGAAATTGCCGTTTCAATTTTCTCTTTGTCTTCAGCAGGTAGTTCATCGCCAGTTTCTTCAACTTGCTTGCGAGTAGCGTGAACTATACCATCAGCTTGATTACGAGTTTGTACTAGCTCTTCAAACTTCGCATCAGCATCAGCATTTGCTTCAGCATCATTTACCATTTGCTCAACTTCTTCATCTGATAAACCACTTGAAGCTTTAATCGTAATTTTTTGCTCTTTACCAGTGTTTTTGTCTTTAGCTGTAACATGTAAAATACCATCAGCATCAATATCGAAAGTAACTTCGATTTGTGGTGTACCACGTGGTGCAGGATCAATACCTTCAAGGTTAAATTGACCAAGTGATTTGTTAGCAGAAGCTTGCTTACGTTCACCTTGAACAACATGTACAGTAACCGCAGCTTGGTTATCATCGGCTGTTGAGAATGTTTGTGATTGTTTCGTTGGGATAGTGGTGTTTTTATCGATAACTTTCGTCATCACGCCGCCCATCGTTTCAATACCTAAAGATAAAGGTGTAACATCTAACAATAATACATCAGTTACATCACCTGAAAGAACACCTGCTTGAATTGCTGCACCTGAAGCTACTGCTTCATCAGGGTTAACATCTTTACGTGGCTCTTTACCAAAGAAATCAGATACTGCTTGTTGAACCATTGGCATACGAGACTGACCACCAACTAAGATAACGTCATTTACGTCACTTACTGATAAATCAGCATCTTTAAGTGCTTTTTTAAGTGGTTCTAATGTCGCTTTAACCATATCTTCAACTAATGACTCTAATTTAGCACGTGTAACTTTAATGTTCATGTGCTTAGGACCAGAAGCATCCGCAGTGATGTAAGGTAAGTTAACATCTGTTTGCTGTGCAGAAGAAAGTTCACATTTAGCTTTTTCAGCAGCTTCTTTTAAACGCTGCATTGCTAAAGGATCAGCTGTTAAGTCCATACCTTGGTCTTTTTTAAATTCAGCTACAAGATAGTTAATTAAACGGTTATCAAAATCTTCACCACCTAAATGCGTATCACCATTAGTCGCTAATACTTCAAAAGTGTGCTCACCATCAACTTCATCAATTTCAATAATTGAGATATCGAATGTACCACCACCTAAATCGTATACCGCAACAACTTTATCGCCTTCTTTTTTATCCATGCCGTAAGCAAGAGCAGCAGCAGTAGGCTCATTAATAATACGTTTAACATCAAGACCTGCAATACGACCAGCATCTTTTGTTGCTTGACGTTGTGAATCATTGAAATAAGCAGGAACAGTAATAACGGCTTCAGTTACTTCTTCGCCTAAGTAGTCTTCAGCTGTTTTCTTCATTTTCTTAAGAACTTCAGCAGAAACTTGTGGAGGAGCAACGTTTTTATCACGTGCTGTAACCCAAGCATCACCATTGTCAGCTTTAACAATACCAAATGGCATTATTTTAATATCACGTTGTACTTCTTCGTCTTCAAAACGACGACCAATTAAACGCTTAATTGCGAATAATGTGTTTTTAGGGTTTGTTACTGATTGACGCTTAGCAGGTTGACCTACTAATGTTTCGCCTTCTTCAGTATATGCAATAATCGAAGGTGTAGTACGATCACCTTCTGCATTTTCAATAACACGAACTTTATCGCCGTCTAATACAGCAACACAAGAGTTAGTTGTACCTAAGTCAATACCAATGATTTTACCCATGAGGGAAGCTCCTATCTATTATGTTCTGCTCTCCTTTGAGAGCAAAATCTTAATTAATCTGTTGTTGAAATATTAAATGGGGGTAGGAAAATACTTTTCAATAGAAATTTTGTAAATAAATGCATTTTATTTAAAATAATCATTTCTTCCGTTCTATTAAGCTGTTTTAGTCATGTTTTAGCTAAAGTAACTTAAGCTTAAAAGACAATGCATACCAATATAGGGTTAAAATAAAATATAGGGTTAAAATAAAAAACCAGACAAATTGTCTGGTTTTTGAAAATGCATCACATAGTAACTTGAGAATCTATTTATTTTAACAATTAAACAGATTCATCAACGCTAGGTGCTGCTTTAGATACCATCACCATAGCAGGGCGAATTAAACGACCATTAAGTTCGTAACCTTTTTGCATTACAGCAATAACCGTATTAGGTGCTACGCCAGGCACTTCTTGCATAGACATTGCTTGATGTAATTCTGGGTTAAAAGGTTGATCTTGTGGATCTACAGATTTAATACCAAATTTTTCTAATGATGAGATTAAACCTTGAAGAGTTAATTCAACACCTTCAATAACTGCGGCTTTACTGTCATCTTCTTTATCAATATTTTGTAATGCACGCTCTAAGTTATCAACAGTAACAAGCATTTCACCAGCAAACTTTTCTAAAGCAAACTTTTTCGCTTTATCAACATCTTGCGCAGATCTACGACGAATGTTATCCACTTCAGCCTTCGCTCGAATTACTGAATCTTTTTGATCTGTAACTTTTGCTTGAGCTGCTGCTAAAGCAAGTTCCAACTCATTAATACGCTCTTGTTCAGCACTAATGACTTCATGAGCTTGTTCATGCTGTTCTTCAACTTGTTCTTCTGCTTGCTGAACAATTTCGTCAGCTAATTGCTCTGGCGATAACTCTTCTGTAGAAAACTCAGCAGACTGCTGTTCTTCTGATTTTGTAGACTCTGTAGTCATAAAAAACTCCAATTAAATCTTAGTAATTTTACAATAATAAAAATGCAATAATGCTAATTATGGGGTCAAGCTTTCGCTATTCAAGCCTTTATAGCAACTAATTAAGTGCATTTTATCAAATACAAACTTTACAAGCCACGCAAATAAAGGGAAACTTCTTTTAAAGATATCAAATATGAAATAATTGTTATGGCTCAACTTTATAAAACAATTGGGCTTATTGGTAAGCCCAATCATCAAGGTGCAAGTTCCACAATAGCGGCATTACATGACTATTTACTGGCAAATAAATACCAAGTATTAGTAGAAACATCCGTCGCTACTTCTGTCGAAATTACAGATATGAATGAATGTTCTCTCACCGATATTGGTAATAATGCAGATCTTGCTATTGTTGTTGGTGGTGATGGCTACATGTTAGGTGCTGCTAGAGTTTTAGCTTGTTTTGACATCGGCGTTATTGGTGTAAACCGTGGGAATTTAGGTTTTTTAACCGACTTATCCCCTGATGAAATAATAAAACCACTTGAAGAAATTCTAAATGGTAAATCTCGCTCTGAACAGCGCTTTATCATTGAAGCTGAAGTTTATCGGCATGGTAAACTTAAAAGCTCGAACAGTGCCGTAAACGAGGCGGTTTTACATGCAGGTAAAGTTGCCAGCATGATTGAGTTTGAAGTTCATATTGATAATTCATTTATGTTTAGTCAACGCTCTGATGGTTTGATTATTTCAACTCCTACAGGATCGACCGCTTACTCTATGTCTGCTGGCGGACCTATACTAACGCCTAATTTAAATGCTTTATCTTTGGTACCTATGTTTCCTCATACACTAACTAGTCGCCCTATTGTGGTGGACGGTGATAGTGAAATAAAGCTAATACTTGCAAATGAAAATCAAGAAAGTTTACAAGTTAGCTGTGATGGACATGTAATTCTAGCCGTTATGCCTGGTGACGAAGTTATCATTAAAAAAAGTCCTCAAACTATACGCTTAGTTCATCCTCTCGATCATGATTATTTTAACGTACTACGAAATAAATTAGGATGGGGCAATAAGCTTTATTAATCTTATTTAATAAAAACGATTAAAATTTTCTAAGTTACTTGCAAAAGCATAAATTACTGTATAAATTAACAACTATATATTTATACAGTAAAGTGAGAGTTCACATTATGCTTTTACAACTAAACATTCAAAACTTCGCCATTGTTAAATCACTTGATATTGATTGGCAATCTGGCATGACAACTATCACAGGTGAAACTGGCGCGGGTAAGTCTATAGCAATAGATGCCTTAGGTTTATGTTTAGGAGATAGAGCCACCACTAATGTTGTTCGTCCTAATTGCAAAAAAGCAGAACTTGCTGCCACTTTCGATATACAAAAAAATATAAATGCTCAGCACTGGCTAACGATTCATGATCTGTTATTGGAATCAAGCAATGAGTGTATTCTACGACGAGTAATTTCTGCTGAAGGTCGCTCAAAAGCTTACATTAATGGTAGTCAAGTACCTCTAGTACAGCTTAAAGAAGTGGGTCAATTATTGATCAATATACATGGTCAACATGATCACCAATTAATCGTTAAATCAAGTCAGCAATGTAAGTTGCTCGATGATTATGCAGATCATCAGTCAGCACTGGATGAAGTTAAACATTATTATCAACAATGGCATAAATTAAATAAAGAATTAAATTTATTACAGCAAAACAAACAACAACGTGAAGCTCAGCAACAACTACTCCAATATCAAGTGAATGAACTCAATGAGTTTTCTTTACAAGAAGGAGAGTTTGAAACATTAGAAAGTGATTATAAACGCCATGCTAATGCTCAAGATTTACTTGATACAACTCTCCAATCACTACATACACTTACTGAAGACGAAAGCTTTAATGTACTCGACTCGTTACGCCATTGTAGTGACAACATAGCTGCCTTAGCCCGTTTAGATGAAAGGCTGAAAAATATTGCAACTATTCTTAATGACTCTTTTTTACAAGTTGAAGAGGCTTCTGCAGATCTTAAACACTACTATCAAGAACTTGAATTAGATCCACAAGCATACGCAATAATCGAAGAGCGCTATTCTACAGCCTTGCAACTGGCAAAAAAACATAGTTTACCTCCAGAAAACTTAGTTAGTTTTCATCAATCACTCACTCAAGAGTTAACAAATATTTCCAATGATGAATCAAGAATTAATGTGGTAATTGAAGAACTAGTCAAAACAGAGCAAAACTACCAAGATAGTGCCTTAGTTTTAACTTCTTCGAGAAAAAAAGCAGCCAAAAAATTAAGTAAAGATATTAGCAAAAGCATGCAAGAGCTGAATATGCCCCATGGAAAATTTCACATTGCAATTGAATCACATAATGACAGTCTCACTACGATATCAGCCAATGGTGTAGACAAAATTGACTTTCAGGTCAGTATAAACCCTGGTCAAGCATTAGAGGCAATGAGTAAAGTCGCTTCTGGCGGTGAATTATCCCGTATTAGTTTAGCCATGCAAGTTATATTAGCAGACAAAGTCATTACCCCGACCCTAATTTTTGATGAGGTAGATGTAGGCATAAGTGGTCCTACAGCGGCAATGGTGGGGAGTAAATTACAACAACTAGCTAAAAACACTCAAGTAATATGTGTAACGCATTTACCACAAGTGGCATGTAAGGGACATCAACAGTACTTTGTTAGTAAACTAACCGATGGTGAACATACTGAAACAAAAATAACGGAACTAAGTGAGCAAAGTCGCATCCAAGAAATAGCACGTTTACTTGCAGGTAATAAAATAACCGAGCATAGTTTAGCTAACGCACAAGAGTTATTAGCCGGTTAATTACGGATGTCTATCGCAAATTTATGAAAAATAGCTTTGTATCTCAAGCCGTGCTTCGTTATTATCACTGCTTGCACTTAATGCATTAATTTTTAATTGTATTGATTTATATTTAAGGAAAGTAAAATTTCATGTTGTTTCGTACCTCAATTATTACCATAGCCCTATCACTTTCTGCTTGTTCAAGTTGGGTTTATCGTATTGATATTCCTCAAGGAAACTATCTTGAGCAAAAAAGCATAGATAAAATACAAGTGGGTATGACTAAGGAACAGGTTAAATTTGTTTTGGGAAGCCCTGTTTTAGTTGATTCTTTTGACAAAGATACTTGGAATTATGTTTATCGTTTCAAGTCAGGTCGTAGTGAAAAGTTAGATACCCAGAAGAATTTCACCATGAAGTTTGAAGATAACAAACTAGTTTCAGCAGATGGCGATTTTGAATTATCAGAAAATTTTCATATCCCATTCAACGCCCCTATCATACAAAATGATGAACAAATCAATACGGATAAACAAGGTAGTTAATCGTATTATGCTTTTAAAATAATTGTTTTATTTATATTATTACAATACGAAACTAACTTGAGAGCAACTAATATGACATGATAATTTTCATATTAGCTATTTTTAGTATAGGTTAAATTTGGTTAACTCGTTTTACAACGCGCTAACCAAATTTAATAAAATAACTAGAACTTACTTGTATCGGTAAATAAGCCTACTTTTAAATCTTTAGCTAAATATATTTCACGGCCATCAACACTCACAGTACCGTCAGCTAAGCCCATATATAATTTACGTTTAATTACACGTTTGAAATCAATTCTAAAGGTTACTTTTTTTGCCGTAGGCAAGATTTGTCCAGTAAATTTAACTTCACCTACACCTAATGCTCTTCCTTTACCTGGACCACCAGTCCACGCTAAGAAAAACCCAACTAATTGCCACATAGCATCTAAGCCTAAGCAACCAGGCATTACAGGGTCACCTTTAAAATGACAATCAAAAAACCATAAATCAGGTGAAATATCTAATTCGGCTTCGATAAAACCTTTACCAAACTCACCGCCTTCTTCAGTAATCGTTAATATACGATCCATCATTAGCATGTTGTCTGAAGGAAGTTGTGAGTTACCCTCACCAAACATTTCACCTGTACCTGCTTTAACTAAATCTGCTTTGTTGTACGAACTCTGTTGTGCCATTGCCATAAGTATTTTGACCTATATGAAGTTGTTTACTAAGGATGTAATATTTCTTGAGCGTTACTTTAGCGAACACTTGTACACTAAACAACTCCGAACAGTAAAAAAAACAACTTTAATGGGGATAAAATCGTTTTTTATCGATTGATTTACCCAAGGCAAGATAATATTACTAAATTCTGTAAACATTTAGCGCTATTAGCTTTCACTATCGTATTGCAAAATAAAACGGTCAGGGTAACATAGCAGCTAGTTGCAAAATTTTATAAAGCGCATCGAGATTAAAATGAACGATACCGTTAAAAATAAGAAAAAGGCTATGACTAATGCCGAGAAGCAGAAACGCTACAGGGAAAGACAAAAAGAACGTGGTAAGCAAGAGATGCGCGGATACTTATCACCCGAAGCTAGAGTATGTTATCAATTAATTGCTGAACAAACTAACTGGTCTGATAGTATTATTTTAAGCAACGCAGTTCGCTTAACTTATGCCGCCTATAAAAATGGGCAAATTGGCTTACTTAATAGTTGGCTAAAAAATAACGAGTTATAAAGGCAGATTCCATTGATAAATATATTATTAGTTGACGACCATGAACTAGTACGCACTGGTGTTAATAAAATACTCAACGAAGTTAAAGGTTTTAAGGTTATTGATGAATGTGAAACAGGTGAAGACGCGGTAAAATTTTGTCGTATGACTGAACCCGACGTTATTTTAATGGATATGGATATGCCTGGCATGGGCGGCTTAGAAGCAACGAAAAAGATTTTACGCCTAGCACCAGAAGTTAAAGTAATAATCTTAACGGCTCACACCGAAGACCCTTTCCCAACCAAGGTAATGAAAATAGGTGCTGCTGGTTATTTAACTAAAGGCGCAGGGCCAAATGAAATGATTAATGCTATTAGAGCCGTGAATAGTGGTCAACGTTATTTACCCCCTGCAATAGCTCAACAAATGGCTTTAAGTCAATTTAAAACAAAAGACGAAAACCCTTTTAGCGAATTGTCAGATCGCGAATTACAAATAATGTTAATGATCACTCGTGGTGAAAAAGTACCTGATATTTCTGAACATTTACACTTAAGTCCAAAAACAATTAATAGCTACCGCTATCGAATGTTTGATAAGTTAAATGTAGGAAATGATGTAGAGCTAACACATTTAGCGATTCGTCACGGCATGATAAATACAGAAAAATTATAATTTTGCCAAACATACATAACACCGCACCAACACAACATTTCGATAGCGACGCCTTCTTGAGTTCAGTTACAGATCAAGCTGGTGTTTATCGGATGTACAATGCTAGCCAAACAGTTATTTATGTTGGAAAAGCAAAGCATCTTAAAAAACGTTTGAGCAGCTATTTTCGTAAAGATGTAGGCTCGGTAAAAACAAAAGCATTAGTTAATCAAATTTGCGCTATAGACGTCACTGTAACTCATACAGAAGGCGAAGCATTAATTCTTGAAAATAATTATATTAAAAAGTATCAGCCTAAATATAATATTTTACTCAGAGATGATAAATCTTACCCTTATTTATTAATTACTCACCATAAACACCCTAAACTTGGTCTTCATCGCGGAGGAAAACGCACTAAAGGTGATTATTTTGGTCCCTACCCTACTGTAGGAGCTGTTTGGGAAAGCCTACGCTTAATGCAAAAGATCTTTCCTATCCGACAGTGCGAAGATAGTTATTACAAAGCAAGATCACGACCTTGTTTACAATATCAATTAGGACGTTGTTTAGCACCTTGCGTTGACAAAATATCTGAGAAAAATTACCAACAACAAGTTGATTTAGCCAAACTATTTTTAAAAGGTAAAAGCTCAATGGTAATTGAGCAACTTGTTGAAAAAATGGAATTATCGAGTAGCCAATTAGATTTCGAACAAGCGGCTAAATATAGAGATCAAATCACTACATTACGTAAAGTACAGCAACAACAATATGTTAGTGGTATAGCAGCTGAAATGGATGTTATTGGATTATTTAGGCTTAAAACCCAAGTTTGTATTCATTTACTTTGTATTCGTGACCATAAAATATTAGGCAGTAAAAGCTATTTCCCTGTTGTACCTAATGACACAAGTGATGAAGAAGTCATACAAGCATTTATCGGACAACATTATTTAGGCAATGAACTCGGCAGCGGTTCGAACGAAGGCATGATCCCAAAAGAAATTATAGCCCCGTGTGATTTTGAACAACTGACAGAAATTGCAGTATTATTATCAAAACAGTCTGAGCATGAGGTTAAAATATCAACCAAGATTAGATCCGAGCGTCGACAATACTTAAAGCTAGCCGCAACCAACGCACAAACTGCTTTGCTAACAAGAAACAGTCATAAAGAATCGATGCAAGCTAGGTTTGCCGCTTTAAATGAAGTTTTTGAATTACCAAATGGTATAAACCGAATAGAGTGTTTCGATATTAGCCATACAATGGGACAACAAACTATAGCATCTAATGTTGTTTTTAACCAAGAAGGTCCGCTTAAGAGTGATTATCGTCGATATAATGTTTACGGTATTACACCGGGTGATGACTATGCAGCAATGGCTTTTGCTTTAAATAAACGTTATGGAAAAATAAAAGCAACCGATATTGAAGCATTAAAGAAGTTACCTGACATCGTTTTTATTGATGGTGGTAAAGGCCAATTAGCAAAAGCTGAAGAATTTTTTGCACAATTAAGTTCTGAACAAGCGCTTGAAAGAATTCCTTTGCTTGTTGGCGTAGCTAAAGGCGAATCTAGAAAACCGGGCTTAGAAACATTAATACTAGCTGGCTCTCACCAATTAATATCATTACCTGGTACTTCTCCAGCTCTACACCTAGTACAACATATACGCGATGAGTCACACCGATTTGCAATTACAGGACATCGAGCTAAAAGGCAGAAGGTAACTAAAAAGTCAGTATTAGAATCTATCGAAGGGATAGGAGCAAAGAAACGGCAAGCCCTACTGACACACTTAGGTGGAATTCAGGAAGTAAATAAAGCTGACGTAAGTGAATTACAGAAAGTTCCAGGTATTAGTAACGTACTTGCTCAAAATATTTATGACGCTTTACACAATAAGTGACTATATCTAACTCCTGATACTGTGTAGAATAAACTCAGAACTTTTGCTGTTATATCTTTAACTAAAATAAAAACTATGTGGACATTACCCAACCAAATAACCTTATTTCGGATCATTTTGATTCCCGTTTTCCTTATTATTTTCTATTTACCTTTATCTTGGAGTCACTTTGGTGCCTTTGTAGTGTTTTGGACCGCTTCAATTAGCGATGCCTTAGACGGATATTTAGCACGAAAATTAAATCAATCTTCAGCCTTTGGCGCTTTTATTGACCCTGTGGCTGATAAACTGATGGTGGTAGCAGCTTTAGTTATGATCGTACAAGAATATCAGAATTGGCTCATTGCTATTCCGGCAATTATTATGATCGCACGGGAAATATTCATCAGTGCTTTGAGAGAATTTATGTCATCGCGTGGTAAGCGCGACGTTATTGCCGTGTCTGATATGGGAAAATATAAAACCGCAGCTCAAATGTTGGGTATTATGGGATTAATATGGCGACCTGATTACGACATTCCGTTAATTTTATTTTATTTACCGCATGAAATTATCAATTATGCCGCTTACTTTTTCTACGCCATTGCCACTATTTTAACTATTTCAACCTTAGTTAGTTACTTTAAAGCCGCTTGGCCGGAGCTAAAAAGATAATAGCTAGGTTGTTTTTGATTGCTATAGCATCAAATTAGCTGCTTTTTGAGCAGTCGAAATAAAAAAGTTATTTATTAGTTGACTGTAACTTAATACGCTGTAGAATGCGTTTTCGTTGACAGGGAGTCAACAGGTGAAGCGGCTGTAGCTCAGCTGGTAGAGCATCACGTTGCCAACGTGAATGTCACGAGTTCGAGTCTCGTTAGCCGCT